>NZ_JAMYLN010000005.1:0-273254 GCF_040318035.1 Mesorhizobium sp. M1329
CCGCACCGCCGCCAAAACCCCCACCAAGGCGCCAGAGCTCAAGAATACGAGCGAAATCCCTGCAATCCGATCCCTTCAAACATCCCTCCGCTACTGCGCAACAGGCCCACAAGGGGAGAAGGGGACGTTAGCGCTTGAACGTCAGTCGTTGCGCCTGAAATTGCGGATGCGGTCGAACAGCACGGCGAGCAGGATGGCGCCGCCGATGAACACGCCTTGCCAGAAGGCATTGATGCCGAGCAGGCCGAGGCTGTTGCGGATGACCTCGATCAGCGCCGCGCCAACGACCGCGCCGAAGGCTGTGCCCATGCCGCCGGCTAGGTTGGCACCGCCGATGACGGTGGCGGCGATCACCTGAAGCTCCATGCCGTTGCCGAGATTGGTGGTGACCGCGCCCAGCCAGCCGGTCTGGATGATGCCGGCAAGGCCAGCCGCCAGTGCCGAGATCATGTAGACGACAACCTTGATCTGGCGCACCGGAACGCCGGTCAGCGTTGCCGCATGCTCGTTGCCGCCGATGGCGAAGATGTGCCGGCCGAATTTCGTCCAGCGCAGCACAAAGCCCGTGATCAACGCCAGCACGATCATGTAGAGCACCGGATTGGCGATGCCGAACACCCAGGCGCCGCCGCCCAGCGCCAGCAGCTTGTCGTGGTCCGGCCCGAACTGGAAGACGACGGTGTTGTTGGAGGCGACCATGGCTAGGCTGCGTGCAATCGACAGCATGCCGAGCGTCACCACGAAGGGCGGAAAGCCGAGATAGGCGATCAGAACCCCGTTGAAGGCGCCGATGATCAGCGCTGTCGCGATCGCAGCGCCAATGCCGATCTCGATGCCGTAGCCGGCATGCATGGTCACGGCCAGCACCATTGAGCACAGGCAAAGCACCGAGCCGACCGACAGGTCGATACCGCCGGTGATGATGACGAAGGTCATGCCGAGCGCGACGATGGCGACGAAGGTGACGTTGCGGGTGATGTTGTAGAGGTTCTTGGTCGTGGCGAAGGAATCCGTGGCCACCGACAGGAACAGGCAGGCGAGGATGACCGCGATCACCACCCAGAAGGTCTGGCTGGCAAACACCTTGCTCAGCAAGGTGTGCTGCTTGTGCGCGATCGTCTGATCAAGGGTGACTGCCATTATCGACCTTTTTTACTCTGGTTGAGGCGTCAATCATACCTGTTCGATGGCGCCGGTGATGAGTCCGGTGACTTCTTCCGGCGAACTCGATGCGATCGTCTTGTCGGCGACCTTGCGGCCGCGCCGCATGACGATGACGCGGTCGGCAACGTCAAAGACGTCGGGCATGCGGTGGCTGATCAGCACGACGGCGATGCCCTGGTCGCGCAAATGGCGGATCAGGTTCAGCACCTCGGCGACCTGGCGCACCGAGATCGCCGCCGTCGGCTCGTCCATCAGCACGATCTTGGCCTGCGAAAGCATGGTGCGGGCGATCGCCACCGCTTGCCGCTGGCCACCCGACATTTGTTTGACCAGGTCGCGCGGGCGGGTTTCGGATTTCAGTTCGGCGAAGATCTGGCCGGCACGCTTGTACATCGCGGCATAGTCGAGGATGCGAAGCGGCCCGAGGCCGCGGCGCAATTCACGGCCGAGATAGACATTGGCGGCTGCCGTCAGATTGTTGCACAGCGCCAGGTCCTGATGGACGATTTCGATGCCGTGCTGGCGCGCCTCGACCGGCTTGTGCAGGATCAGCTCCTTGCCGTCCATCTGCATAGTGCCATGGCTCGGCGGGAAATTGCCGGCGATCATCTTGACCAGCGTCGACTTGCCGGCGCCGTTGTCGCCCATCAGGCCGACAACCTGTCCGGCCTCGATCGACAACGAAACGTCGTTGACCGCCTGGATGGCGCCAAAATGCTTCGAGATGTTGGTGAGTTCGAGAACCGCCACCAGCCTTCTTGCCTCCCCGTGCGTTGCGGCCTGCGGTTCTGCCGCGGCCTTTCGCTCTCCCCAGTTCCTCCCGGGAGCAGCGATTTCGCCCATTTACGCATAAGCCTTCTTGGCGTCAACCACGGCTTCTTTCGAAAAATCAGTTTTGTAGGACAAATAGCATTGACGTCGGTGACAAGGCGATATTAGCTAAGTGTCGGAGGAGCTTGCGCCGATGTCCCGGGTTGCCGGAAGGAATCGGTGAGGGTTTGTCGGTCAGGGATTTGGCAACCAGCGATATCTGTCGGTGCCGGTCTGAGACTGAAGATGAAAATGCTTATCGACCTGGCTTGGCGACACGAGTGCGACGTCCTCTGTCATCTTGCTCCGGGTCGGTCTGTGTGTGGCGGGCACGCGGTGTCCGTTTGTTTCAAAAGGGAGGACTGACATGAGGAAATCACTATTGCTCGCTGCCGCCGCCGTCATGGCGTTGGGTGCCGGGCCGGCCATGGCCAAGAAACAGCTCGTCATCGTGGTGAAGGGTCTCGACAATCCATTCTTCGAGGCCATCCACCAGGGTTGCGAGAAATGGAACAAGGAAAACGCCAGCTCGGAATATGAGTGCTTCTACACCGGACCGGCATCGACCTCGGATGAGGCCGGTGAAGCCCAGATCGTCCAGGACATGCTCAGCAAGCCCGACACGGTGGCAATGGCGATTTCGCCATCGAACGCGCCGCTGATCGCGCAGACGATCAAAAGCGCCAATCCGTCGATCCCGATCATGACCCTCGACGCCGACCTCAGCAAGGAGGACGCGGCGCTGCGCAAGACCTATCTCGGCACCGACAACTACCTGATGGGTCACAAGATCGGCGAATACATCAAGAAGGCCAAGCCGAATGGCGGCAAGATCTGCACCATCGAAGGCAATCCGGCGGCCGACAACATCCTGCGCCGCGCGCAGGGCATGCGTGACGCGCTTTCGGGCAAGGAAGGCCTCGCGGCGCTGGCGGGCGAAGGCGGCTGGACGGAAGTTGCCGGCTGCCCGGTGTTCACCAATGACGACGGCGCCAAGGGCGTGCAGGCGATGACCGACATCCTCGCCGCCAATCCCGATCTCGACGCCTTCGGCATCATGGGCGGCTGGCCGCTGTTCGGCGCTCCGCAGCCCTACCGCGACCTGTTCAAGCCGATGGCCGACAAGATCGCCAGCAACGCCTTTGTCATCGGCGCCGCCGACACGATCGGCGACGAGGTGGCGATTGCTCGTGACGGACTGGTGACCGCACTGGTTGGCCAGCGGCCGTTCGAGATGGGCTACAAGGCGCCCTCGGTGATGATCGACCTGGTCGAAGGCAAGCCGGTCGCCGATCCGGTGTTCACCGGCCTCGACGAATGCACCAAGGACACCGTCGACACCTGCATCCAGAAGTAGGTTCGCAGTTTCGGGGCGCCCGGCGGGCGCCCCGTCACGCATCGTCCATACAAAACGCACGAGGCGACGCTGCTTTGGAGCGTAGGCCGCTGCTTTGTCGTGCCCTGAATTCAGGCTTTCGACAAGAAGCTGCCGGGGAATACCAATGCCGGACGCGACATCAAAAAAGCGACCCGCCAAGTTGAAGGCCGAGGCTGCGCGGCCGGCCGGCGTTCGGCGTGCCGACGCCGCACACTTTCCCGGCTCGAGCGTGCATGCGTCGCTCGCCAACGAAATCGGGCTGAGAATCGTGCGCGGCGACTATCCGCCGGGAACCATCCTGCCCAACGAAGCCAAATGGTCCGAGACCTTCGACGTCAGCCGCTCGGCGGTGCGCGAAGCCATCAAAATGCTGATGGCGAAGAGCCTTTTGTCGTCACGTCCCAAAATCGGCAGCTGGGTCGAGCCGAAGGAACGCTGGAACCTGCTCGATCGCGATGTGCTGGCCTGGTATGCGACCTCGCCGGACCGCGAGGTGTTCCTCAGGACCGTGCAGGAATTCCGCCACATCATCGAGCCGGAGGCCAGCGCCTTCGCCGCCATGCGGCGCACCGACGAGCAGATGGCCGAGATCAGCCAGGCCTGCCGCGAGATGGGCGAGGCGACCAACCTGCAGGAGCGCACGCGCGCCGACACGCGGTTTCACCTCGCCATCCTGCGCGCGTCGGGCAACGACCTGCTGGTGCCGCTCGGCGTGCTGATCGAATCGGCGTTCGATCATCTGTTCGCTTATACCACGCGGGAACTCGACGATTTGCAGCATGCTCAGCGGCTGCATGAGGCGATCGAGAAGAACATCCGCCTGCAGCGGCCCGCTGCAGCCCGTGCCGCGGTGCACAGGCTTCTCGCCAACACCGACGACGTTATCGGGCGGTCGCGACGGTGATTTAGGCACCGAGGCTGACGCCAGCCTAGGCCCTGCTTTATGTTAGTGATTGGCGAAAGCAGAAGCGTCATCCGATCTCCCCCCTTGCGGGGGAGATGTCCGGTAGGACAGAGGGGGGTGGGAAGGATTGCCAACTTGGCCCTCAGCATTCCAACTGAGATTCAGCCTGAGGACTTGACTGCGGCTGGTTCACAGGTCGGCGGGACAGCACCCCCCTCTGCCCTGCCGGGCATCTCCCCCGCAAGGGGGGAGATCGGCAGCTTCGCCGACGGCGCCTGCTGCGGCATGTTTGAGCGCAAGCTCGCGGCGGTGAAGGAAATCGTGTTTTTTGTGCGACCGCAGTGCATTTTGTTCTTGCTTTGTGCCGGCAGCTATGCTATTAATTTCGGTAATGGTGCCAATTGGCTCCAACGACCCGCCCACCGAGGCGGGTTTTTTGTTTCGGAAGTTGCAGGCAGGGCAAATCGCATAGGGGGTCCCCCCTCATCCGGCCGCTTCGCGGCCACCTTCTCCCCACTGGGGAGAAGAGGCTGACGCCGGCGCTGGCGACCTCCTCTCCCCGAGGGGAGAGGTCGGATTGTCCCGAATTGCCCTTCGCAATTCGGTTGGCAATCCGGGTGAGGGGGCTCTTGCCTACATGCGATTGCACTGCCTCAGGGGAGGTCGGCAGCTTCGCCGGTGCGCTTACCCCGGAATGTTGCGTGGCAGGGAGCTGATCGGCCGCCTCAGATCGTCTGCTTCTTGCCATCCCTGGTCGGCATGAGGTCGACGCCGTTGACCTTGCCGACATGCGTGGCCAGCATCGGTACATACTGGTCGGCGGGGCCGGCCGCGAAGGCGCCGGCGAAGGCGTTCTTGGTGGCGTTGCCGAGCGGGTTGGCGATGCCGGCAGCACCCGCCATCGATTCGAGATAGGTGAGATCCTTGAAGGCGTTGGCGATGGTGAATTTGTGCGCGTCGCGGTCGCCTTCCAGCGTCCAGCGCATGAAGGTCTGGTAGAAGCCGCAATCCATGCGGCCGTTGCGGATGACGCTGTCGAAGCGCGGCGGCGAGATGCCGACCTTCTGCGCCAGCGCCAGCGCCTCGGAATAGATCGCGGCGTAGCCGAGCGAAATGAAATTGTTGAGCAGCTTCATGCGGTGGCCGTCACCGGTGTCGCCGATATGGACGATGCGCCCGGCCCAGGTGTCGAGCACCGGCTTCACCCGGGAAAAGACCGCGTCGGGCGCGCCGACCATGGCATCGAGCGTGCCTTCCCAGGCCTCCTTCGGCGTGCGGCTGAGCGGGGCATCGACATAATCGACGCCGAGCGCCTTGAGCTCGGCGGCCAGCGCCATCGTCGAGACAGGATCCGAGGTCGAGCAGTCGACGACAACCGATCCCTGCTTCAGGCCTTCCTTGAGGCCGCCTGGGTCGCGGATGATGGCTTCGACCTCGCGCGAGCCGGTGACGCAGATGAAGACGATATCGGATGCCGCCGCGACGTCGCGCGAGGTCGCCGCTTCCCTGGCGCCGCGGCCGAGCAGGTCTTCCGCCGGCGTGCGGTTCTTGCGGCCGAGAAACGTCAGCGGATAGCCCTTGTCGACGATGTTCTTCGCGATCCCGTGGCCCATCAGGCCAAGCCCGATGAAGCCAATCTTTTCGCTCGCGGCGGTCGTGTTCATATCGTTTCGTCCTATTTTGCAATGATGGATGACGGCGCTGCACCCTGGCCGGCGAATTGTTGAAGCGGGTTTTTGCCGCATGCCGTGGCAGGCGATTGCAGAGTTCGATATTGTCTGACAATACACATGAATTCCAGGGAGAGCAAAATGACGAAGCGGATCATGTTCACCGGCGGCAGCGGCAAGGCCGGGCGCCACGTCGTGCAGTATCTGGTCGAGCAGGGCTGCCAGGTGCTCAACATCGACACCAAGCCGCTCGACAATCCCAAGGTGCGCACGCTGATCACCGACATCACCGATAGCGGGCAGGTGTTCAATGCGCTGTCGAGCTATATGGGCCTGCATGAATTCGACCCGTCGCTGCGCACGCAGCCGGTCGATGCCGTGGTGCATTTCGCGGCCATCCCGCGCATCATGATCACGCCCGACAACGAGGTGTTCCGCATCAACGCGCTCGGCACCTACAACGTCATCGAGGCTGCGGTGAAGCTCGGTATCCGCAAGGTGGTGATCGCCTCCAGCGAGACGACCTACGGCCTGGTCTTCGCCAACGAACCGCGCGATCCGACGCATTTTCCGCTCGACGAGGAATACGACGTCGATCCGATGGACAGCTACGCGCTGTCCAAGGTCGTCAACGAGAAGACCGCGCGGGCGTTTGCACAACGCGATGGCTCCGACATCTATGCCTTGCGCATCGGCAACGTCATCGAGCCGCATGAATATTCGCTGTTTCCGAAATGGTTCGCCGATCCGGGTTTCCGCAAGCGCATCGCCTGGAGCTACATCGACGCGCGCGACCTCGGCCAGATCACGCTGCGCGCCATCGAGAAGGACGGGCTCGGCTATCAGGTGTTCAACGCCGCCAATGACGACACCTCGTCCGACCTGCCGACGGCCGAACTCCTGAAGCGGTTTTATCCCGATGTGCCGGTCAAGGGCGAACTTGGCGAATACGAGACGCTGCTCTCGAACCGCAAGGCACGCGACATGCTCGGCTTCCGGCCGGAACACAGCTGGCGGAAATATGTCAAGACGAGCTGACGGGCACAGCTGACGCGAAACCGGCACTGTGCCAGCCCGCAATTGCTCGTCGCGAGGCTAGGCTCACACCCGCTACGGCCCGATGCGCCCACGCCCTACGTTCAGGCGTTCGCCGTCGGGTTCATCCATACGATTTCCCAAACGTAGCCATCTGGGTCTTCGATGTGGCGATTATACATGAAGCCAAGATCCTGTGCCGGGTTGGGATCGGCGCGACCGCCCGCCGCGACCGCGCTGGTCAGTGTTGCATCAACGGCGTCGCGGTTATCGACAGTGAGGGCGATCATTGCCTGGCTGTCGCGTCGTGCGTCGCCGATTGGGCGTGTAGTGAATTCGCGGTAGTGGTCATGGGTCAGCAACATCACCCCGATCGTGTCCGAGAACATGAGCGAGGTGGATTTCTCGCCCGAAAACTGTGGGTTCACAGTGCCGCCTAGCGCCACGTAGAACGCCGTCGACGCCGACAGGTCACGGACAGGCAGGTTCACGAAAATCATTTTGGGCATCGATTTCGCCTTCTCCAGGGATGCGCGCTGCGCTATTATCTTGCTGCAATGTAAGTAGACGCAATGTATCTTGATTGCAAGATACATTTTGCCGAGGGAATATTTTGCCATGGATCGCGCCGAGGCCGCAGCTAAGGAATGGGCTCGCGAGCGCCCCGATCTTCCCTTGTTGCCTGTTGAAACGGTAGGTCGCCTGCTCGATGCGGCCGCGCGGGTTATCCGCGATCACATGAACCCGTTGCTCAAAGAAGCGGGCCTGAACGTAGGTGAGTTCGATGTGCTCACGCCGCTCAGGCGCGCCGGTGAACCCTATATGCTCTCACCCACTCAGCTCTACGAATCGGCAATGATCTCCTCCGGCGGCATGACGAGCCGCCTGGACCGGCTGGAGCGCGCCGGGCTGGTTGAACGACGCCCCGATCCCGCCGACCGGCGCGGCAAGCAAATTGCGCTGACGACTGGCGGCAAGCGCGCGACAGACGATTTGATCGGTCCAATGGTGGCGCTGGAAGAGCAATTAATCTCCGTGCTGACGCTGGCGGAGCAGGAAACTCTTAACGCTCTGCTTAAGAAATTGCTGACAGGCCTTTAAATTAGAACGATTTCATCGTTTCACGGAACGCCGAACCGATCTATCTTTTTGTTTTGACGCAAATTCCGGACGGAAAACCGTTTCACACTTTTCCTGGAATTGCATCAGGTGGCAGTCAGTCACCTCTGCCTCTGAATCAACGAGTCCCGACCCTACTTGTCTTTCCAGAATTCGGCCTGGAGTTGCGCCGCTTCATCGGTAAGCAGCGGGCCGATGACCTCAGTCGGACGCTGCCCGGCTTCGAAGACGATCCTGCAGGGCAGGTCGAGTGTGGGATTCTCGACATGTGCGCCCGTCAGCCGCTTGAGGTCGTGTTCGCTCTGCCCAAAGACGACCCGTCCGATGCCCGCCCAATAAATCGTCCCGGAGCACATCGCGCAAGGTTCGGCCGAAGTGTAGAGGGTGCAGGAAGCCAGTTTTTCGAGACTGATATTCATCCCCGCCCAGGAGGCCAGCAGCCTTTCGGCATGAGCGGTGCGGTCGCCCCCGCCGGCTTTGTAACCGTTGGGCTGCTCGCGCAACACATTGCCGTCCTCGTCGGCGAGGAGCGAACCAAAGGGATGTTCGCCGGCATCGCGGGCTTTGCGCGCGACGTCGAACGCCTGACGGAGCAGGCGCTCATCATAGGGGCGTTGTGGCATCGGCAGATCCTCCGCCGCTTGACCATAGTGCCGAACAATCCGCCGACACAAGTCGGCGGCCTAAAGCGCGTCGCGTTCGACCGGCCTCCATGCGACGCGCTTTAGGTTCTTGTTTGATGCATGTCGTAATCGCAAAACCGCTGCACACTTTTGCGCGATATGCATTAGGACTCGTTGCGACTAGGGCGTTGAGCCAGCCAGATGCTGCCGATGACGAAAACGACGCCGGCGATTTGAGGCAAGGTCAGCGTCTGGTCCAGGAATACCCATCCAAGCAGCACGGCGGTCACCGGGCTGAGGAAAAGCAGCGATGACACCACTGCGGATTCCAGTCGCGCAATGCCCCGGAACCAGAGGACGTAGGTCAGCGCCGCACCGATCAGCCCGAGCCACACCAGTCCAAGCAGGTTGGCCGCGGTCGGGAGCGGGATGGATGGTTCGAAAAGCAGGGCCACCGGAACGAGAAGGAGACCGCCGGCGGTCAGTTGCCATGCCGTGAAGGTAAGCAGCGATACTGGCGGTTGCCACTTACGGGCCAATATGCTGCCGAAGGCCATGGAGGCCGCTCCGGCGAGGCCGGCGGCAACGCCGATTAAATCGAGCGCCGCATTCGGGGTCAGCACCAGCAATGCAACACCTGCGATCCCGACAAGGGCGGCGACGATCGCCAACCGACGGACAGGGCTGGCAAGCAGGGCAGAGGCAAGGAAAATCACGATTAACGGCTGGACCGACAGCACCGTCGCCGCGACCCCGCCCGGAAGCCGGTAGGCGGCGACAAACAACATGCTCAGGAAGATCGAGATGTTGAGGGCTCCGAGCACGAAACTGCGCAGCCACCAGATGCCCGTCGGCAGTTGCCGGACGATCGCGAGCAGCAGCAATCCGGCGGGCAGGGCTCGCAGCATCGCAACCGTCATCGGCGAAAAGTTCGGCAGGAACTGCGTCGTGACGATATAGGTGCTGCCCCATATCGCGGGTGCAATGGCTGTAAGCAACAGATCGGAACGGTGGGTTTTCATAAGATTTCCAGAACTTCGGCAAGAGGGCGGCGCGGCTTTTGCGGCCAGTTTCCGGGCGCGGCGCGGCCGACCGCGATGAGCATCACCGGCACTTCATTCAGTCCAAGGCCAAACTCGCGAGCCACGCCTTCGGCATCGAAGCCTCCCATAGGACCAGCGACGAGCCCCAGCGCTTCGGCCGCGAAAATCAGCGTCGCAGCGCCAAGCGTTGCCGAGCGCACGACTTCGTCGCGGGCTGCCCGAGGATCGGCATATTGGGTGCGGGCGCCTTCCTGCCAGCCCGAAGCCATATCCGCCGGCATGAAGCCGGCTTCGACGAAAGGAAGCAGCCTTGCATTGAGGGCGGCGTGGTCGGGCAGCACGCCGCATACAATGAACGTGACGGCTGCCTCCTGCACCTTGGCCTGGCCATGGGCCACGCTGCGCAGCCGTGCCTTTGCTTCCGGCGTCCGCACGGCGATGAACCGCCAATTCTGAAGGTTGTAGGCGGTTGGCGCGCGCGTTGCGAGACGTGCCAGTTCGTCGACCTCGGCATCCGTCAATGCGTGCGAGGCATCGAACCGATTGGCCGACATGCGTCGCTCGATAAGGGAGATTGTGGGGTTGGTCATCATGTCATTCCGAACCTGAAAAAGCCGTTCGGGAAGCAGATATAGAATTTACCAACAGACGATAATATGTGACAATCGAAAGACATTGTTTACTATAAGAGAATGGTGAGATGGATCGCCTGACCGCGCTGCAGGTGTTCCGCCAAGTGGCTGAACTGAACAGCTTTGCCGAAGCCGGACGGCGGCTCGGTCTCTCGCCTCCCGCGATCAGCAAGAACATCGCAGAGCTGGAGGCGCATCTGGGCGTGCGGCGCATCAACCGGACGACGCGGCGCATGGCCCTGACTGAAGAAGGCAGGATCTATCTGGAGCATGTCACGCAGGGGCTCGATGCGCTGGCCAGGGCCGACCAGGTCCTCGGTCCGATCAAGGCCGCGCCGAGCGGCACGTTGCGGGTCAGCGCACCGATGACCGTCACGTTGACACGGCTTTCGGCTGCCATTCCCGCGTTTCTATCGCGCTATCCCGATTTGAAACTCGATTTGCACCTTGATGACAGGCGCGTCGATATCGTGCGGGAGGGTTTTGACCTAGCCATTCGCGGCAGCGACAATCTCGAGGATTCCAGCCTGGTCGCCAGAAAGCTTGCGGTCATGCCGCACGTGCTTTGCGCAGCTCCGTCCTATTTCGAGAAGCATGGCCAGCCCAAAACGCCTGCCGATTTGAAGGCGGCCAATTGCATCCGGTTCAGCCTCTCGGGACATGTGGACATATGGGAGTTCCGCAAGGACGGGCGCAGCGAGCGGATCGCCATCGACGGACGATATTCGGTCTCCTCGAGCCTTGCCGTGCGCGATGCGCTGCGCGCCGGCTTCGGCGTCAGCCTGATCCCCCATCCCTATGTCGAGAGCGACCTGAAAGCAGGCCGGCTGCAATCGGCTCTGGATGACTGGGAAAAGGTCGAAACCACGCTCTACGCGGTCTATCCGGCACGGCAGCATCTCGCCCCGAAAATCCGCGTCTTCCTTGATTTCCTGATCGAGGAATTCAGTCGGGATAAAGGAGAAGCCGTTCGCGGCGCTCCGGCGTGAGCGCTCGGCAAAGCGCGATGTCGGCCAGCGAGGCGACGGATACGGAAAATCAAACTGAGATATTGCCGTCGATTTCATCTCCTTGACACGCCTCCAAATCCGGACTTTGTGGAGCTATGCAGGACGCGAAGCCGAATAAGCGAAAGACAGCGGCCGAGGCGTTCGCCGAACGCACCAGCGGTGTTCGCCGGGCTGATGCGGCACGCATGCCGGGGTCGAGCGTGCATGCATCGCTCGCCAATGAGATCGGGCTGAGGATCGTGCGCGGCGACTATCCGCCGGGAACCATCCTGCCCAACGAAGCCAAATGGTCCGAGACCTTCGACGTCAGCCGCTCGGCGGTGCGCGAAGCCATCAAAATGCTGATGGCGAAGAGCCTTTTGTCGTCACGTCCCAAAATCGGCAGCTGGGTCGAGCCGAAGGAACGCTGGAACCTGCTCGATCGCGATGTGCTGGCCTGGTATGCGACCTCGCCGGACCGCGAGGTGTTCCTCAGGACCGTGCAGGAATTCCGCCACATCATCGAGCCGGAGGCCAGCGCCTTCGCCGCCATGCGGCGCACCGACGAGCAGATGGCCGAGATCAGCCAGGCCTGCCGCGAGATGGGCGAGGCGACCAACCTGCAGGAGCGCACGCGCGCCGACACGCGGTTTCACCTCGCCATCCTGCGCGCGTCGGGCAACGACCTGCTGGTGCCGCTCGGCGTGCTGATCGAATCGGCGTTCGATCATCTGTTCGCTTATACCACGCGGGAACTCGACGATTTGCAGCATGCTCAGCGGCTGCATGAGGCGATCGAGAAGAGCATCCGCCTGCAGCGGCCGGACGCGGCGCGCAATGCGGTGCGCAAGCTCTTGGCCAATACCGACAGCGTCATCAAGTCCAGGTAGCTGCCGTTCGGCTACAGGCACTCAGTCGACGGGTGCGGTCGCCAGATGCCGCCGGGTCAGCCCGATCAGCAAGGCCTGGTCGCGAGCGGCGTGTTCGGGCGGGTTGACGACGGGTTCGCCATTGACGATCGCCGCCCAGAAGCCACGCATCTCCTCGACGAAGGCCTCGGCGTAACCGGCACGCAAGTCCCGCTTCGACAGCGTGTGACCGTCCGAGGTCGTCACCGTCAGCCGGGTCGGATGATGATTGAGCCAGGGCGAGGGGAATTCGAGCTCCAGGCTGGCATCGTCGAAGAACAGCGTGACCCGCTCCTTGTAGTCGGCGAGCCTGGGCGCGGTGAGATGCGTCATGGTCCACAGCGCCTGTCCGTCCAAAAGCTTGACGGCGCCCTGGCCGCCGTCGCCATTGGCGAAGATCTGCGCGCCGACGACTTCGCCGTCCGGCACGCCGAGCGCATCGAGCAGGCCATGGACGGCATTGACGTCGTGAATCAAGGCCGAGCTGTAAGCGCCGGTAAATCCACGGAAAGCGAGGTCGGTGAAAGGCACGCCAATGGCGTGTTCGACCTGGCGCTTCTGCCTGGCGACGACAGCGGCGATCATGTCTTTCGGGATATCGGTACCGCGCCTGTAGGGCTGATGGGCGATGAACGGCCAGGCGTCGGGATCGTTCACTTCCACCGAGACCGAGCGCAGCGTGCTTGATGTCCCTGGCAGCGAAGCGAGCGCCAGCCGGTAGCTCGGATCGAAGCGCTTCATATAGCCGACCTGAACGATTTTCCTGGCGGCGTCGCGCGCGGCGACGATCTCCAGGATTTCCGCCAGCGAATAGCAGAGCGGCTTTTCGCAAAAGACATGCAGACCAAGCGCCAGCGCCGCCAGCACCTGTTCGTGGTGCAGCGGGTCCGGCGAGCCGATCACCACTGCGTCGAGGCGCTGGTCGAAGAGCTGGTCGATCGTTTCGAAATTGGCAACGCCATGGGTGTCAGTGACGAACTGCCGCGAAATCCTCGAGGGATCGGCGACCCCGACGACCTCGAACAATTCACCGAGGCGCAGCAGATTGGGGATATGCTCGACCTGCGAGATCATGCCGGCGCCGACGACCCCGACGCGTAACCTGCTCATGCCATCATTCCCCGCAATGTCCTGATGTCAGCTCAAGGCGCCGCAGGCGGCCGGTTGCCGATCTGGGCGAGCAGGCCGGCAATCTCCGCCTCGACCGCTTTCAAATCCTCGCCGCCCGACATGATCGAGATGACCTCGTCGCGCGAAATCTCGGACTTGGCGTAGGTGCCGCGATTGCGGCCGCGGTTGAGCAGCGTGAAGGTGTCGCCGACCGGATAGGCATGGTGGATGTTGTGGCTGATGAAGATCACGGCCAGGCCCCGCATGCGTGCTTCGATGATGAACTTCAGCACCATCGCCGCCTGGTGGACGCCGAGCGCGGAGGTCGGCTCGTCGAGGATCAGCACGCGCGCGCCAAAATGCACGGCGCGGGCGATCGCCACCGACTGGCGCTCGCCGCCCGACAGCGTGCCGACGGCTTGCGTCGGATCGCGCACGTCGATGCCGATATCGGCCATCGCCTGCCTGGCGATGGTGTTGGCGCGCTCCTTGTCGATGCGCGAGAAGGGCAGGCTGCTTTTGGTCGGCTCGCGGCCGAGGAAGAAGTTGCGGGTAATCGACATCAGCGAGATCATGCCGAGGTCCTGGAATACCGTTGCCACGCCGAGCTCCTGCGCGTCGCGCGGGCTGCGGAAGGTGACCGGTCTGCCGTCGACCAGGATTTCGCCCTTGCTCGGCCGGTAGACGCCCGACAGAACCTTGATCAGCGTCGACTTGCCGGCGCCGTTGTCGCCGAGCAGGCAGTGGACCTCGCCCGGATAGACCTTGATGTCGATGTCCTGGAGCGCGCGCACCGAGCCGAAATTGACGCTGACGCCGCGCAGTTCCATTGCCGGTTCGGTCGTTCGGGCCGGTTCGCTCATTTGGGCTGGCGCAGTCATTTGCCACCTCCGCGGCCGAGCGCCTTCAGCCTGATGTAGTTGTTGACCAGCACGGCCATCAGGATGACGATGCCGAGGAAGACCTTGAACCAGTCGGTGTCGATGCCGGTGTAGAAGATGCCCATCTGCACCAGCCCGAAGATCAGCGCGCCGAACAGCACGCCATAGACGGTGCCGTAGCCGCCGGTGAGCAGCACGCCGCCGATGACAGCGGCGATGATCGCCTCGAATTCCTTGAGCAGGCCGCGCGTGGTGTCGGCGGAGCCCGCCTCCATCACCTGGATGGTGGCGAGCAGCGTCGCCGCGCAGGCGGTGTAGACGAACAGGCTGATCTTGACGCGATCGACCGGCACGCCGACGTTGCGGGCGGCGATCAGGTCGCCGCCGGTAGCGAAGATCCAGTTGCCATATTTCGTCTGGGTGAGCACGTAGCCGGCCAGCGCCGTCAGGCCGAGCCACCAGACGATCGACATCGGAATGCCGGCGACGAAGGGAATGCCGTCGCTGCGGGTGGCGATCCAGCCTTGCGCGCCCATCCAGTGGAACAGGCCGGTGAGCAGATGGCCGTTGAAAATGCCGGCCGTTGCCGGGTCCGGTGCGCCTTCGAGGATGTAGGGGATCTGGGTGCGGCCGGTGACGGCGCGGGTGATGCCGATCGACAGTCCGCGCAGGATATAGAGCGTGGCGAGCGTGACGATGAAGGAGGGCAGACGCGTCTTCACCACGATCAGGCCGTTGAGATAGCCGGTGAGGATGGCAACGGCGAAGGCGCAGGCAATACCGCCCCATAGCGGCAGGCCCCAGTACTTCACCGTCAGCCCGATGACGACACCGGCAAAGCCGACCATGGAGCCGACCGAAAGGTCGAACTCGCCGGCGATGATGAGGAGTGCTGCTGCAGTGGCGACGATGCCGAGCTCCGCCGACAGCGTCAGGAAAGTCATCGATCCCTGCAGCGAATAGAGGTTTGCCGCGCCCGGCAGCAGCGCAAAGATGATGATCGTCGCAAGCAGCCCGCCGGCAGCACCGGCTTCCGGCCGGCGCAACCACTGGGTCAGCTTGCCGGTGCTGGCCAACCGCTCGTCGGCGCCGGCGGCCCGCTTCGATGTCATGCCGAAGCGGTCGGTCGCCTTCAGTTCGCCCGGAGGTATCGCCTTGTCTTCCACGACCGCCATTAGGCTCTCCAATCGCTCAATTCGCAATCTTCGAACGGATCGGGAGAGCGCTTGGCGCATTCTCCCGTTCCGTCGGAGCGCTTGCCTAGCGGATACCCTCTTTGGCGAGGGCCAGGATCGCCTTGGCTTTTTCTGGCGAGTCGATGAACAGCGGTCCGGTATAGGAATTGTTCTGCGGCCAGAAGCCGTGCGTCGCCTGTTCGACCAGATAGATCACCGGCAGATAGCCCATCAGATATTGCTGGGCGTCCATGCCGAAGCCCATTTCGCCGGCCACGACCGAGTCGAGAACCTCCGGGCTGATGTCGAAGGTGTAGAGCTTGAGCTTGCCGAACAGTTCCTTGTCGCGGAACATCGGGATCAGCGGGTTGGCGGCGGTGGCGCCGAGCGCAAAGACGGCCTGCGTGTCGGGATGCGCCGACAGATAGGCTTCGGTGCGGCGCTGGATGTCGGCCGGATCCGGCGCCACGGCCAGAACCTCGGTGCCGCCGCCGGAGGGCTTCAGCCCGTCATTGAGGCCCTGGCAGCGCTGGTCGAGGCTGACATTGCCGACCTCGTGGTTGATGCAAACGACCTTGAGCGTGCCTTCCTTGGCCAGCCGCTCGCCGGCCTTCTTGCCGGAATCATATTCGGAAACGGTGCCGACATAGAGCGTCGTGCCGAGCTCGGCGCCTTCCTTTTCGCCGGAATCCAGAACCACCATCGGAATATTGGCGGCAAGCCCGGATTTGACCGATTTGCCGAGTGCATTGGCATCGGCAATGGAGACGGCGATGCCGTCCGGCTTGGTGGCGATGGCGGCGTCGAGAAGCCGGGCCTGCTCGACCACGTCGAAGACCTGCGGCGCGTAATATTCGACCTTGGCGCCGGTGAGGGCGGCCGCGTCATCGACGCCGCGCTTGACCACCGACCAATAGGGATCGGACGCCGACCCGTGCACCACGAAGGTGATGCGGACGTCCTTCGGATCCTTGAGGCCCGCGGCATGCGCGATACCTGTCATCAGGCCCGCCGAGACGAAGGCGCCCAATGCCACTTTCAGAAGAGCTTTCATCTTATTCTCCCATCTGTCGTTGCAGTTCCAATCCCTCTGGCGCCGTTTTCCGGCCGCGACGATCGGCTCACGTCGCGGATCGGGTGGCCGCTTTGCGGGCCTTTGCCGACGCCAATCGCTGTTCGCCCGCGGTGTCGCCGCGGGGCGTTGTTGTTGAGCGCCTGGCCGAGAGCGTCGCGCGAAGCTCCTCGCGCAACGGCTTCATGCCGATGATTTCGATCGGCTGTGCGGCGAGCCAGTCGCGAAAGCCCTGGTCGCGGAACAGCTCGTACTCTTCGGTGCGGATATAGGCGGCGCGCGGCTCGATCAGCTCGAGTTCACCGGGCGCGTTGCAATGCAGGCAAAAGAAGGTCAGGCCCTCGCGCACACCCTCGATGAGCGCTTTGTAAGCGGGCTCGATCGGCCTGGAACGCGGCCGGCCCCAGGTCGTCTGGATCGCGGCGTCGAAAATGGCAAAGCCGCCGGCACGGGCCAGCGCCACGCCGCGCTGGAACGCCTCCTCGGTGACGCCGACCAGATTGTCGTTGGGGGAATAGGCGGACAGGGTCTTGGTCAGCAGCACGGGCAGCTGATATTCGAGCCCGAGCTTGATGTAGATGTCGCAAAATTCCGGCGACAATGCCGCGCCCATATGCGCGTCGAGATGGGTGACGTCGATGCCGGCGCGATAGGCGGTGTCGATCTGGGCGCGAAGCTCGGCCTCGACCGCTTGCGGCACCGCCTTGCGGCGCGTGGTCGCCACATCGGGCCACAAGAAGCCCAACTCGTCGGTCAGGCCGGCCGCCCGCGACGGCGCGGTCAACGGCCGCCATTTGTAATGCTGCTTCTCGCTGTTCAGCGTCAGGTGGACGCCAAGGTCAAGGGCAGGGTTGGCGACGGTGCTTTCGGCCATTTCGAGGAACCAGGGGCACGGCACCATCACCGCGCCGGAACTGCAGACACCCAGTCCGCTCAATTCGAGGAAGGCGCTGTTGGCGCCGTGGCACATGCCGACATCGTCCTCATGGAGCACGATCCGTTTGCTGGAGCCGGCGGCGCTCACGAATGGCCGCCCTCCCGCCGGCATACCGGCTTCGGGGGTCTTCCAAAGTGTGTCCCGTATTTCATGGAACCAACCGTTTGCCCAACTGGCCGGAATGGAACGCCGAAACCTGCCTGTCCGACAGGGCCACTTTGGCGAATTCGGATAGGTACGATTTGCCTGCCGGCTGAGACACTTAGCTGCCGATTTCCCCAATCAGGGTTCAAAACCAGTCATAGGAACCGTCTTCCGGGCGCAGATGGCTTGGTCGAATAGCGGCGGAGTGGTTCTTTCAAACTGTGCCGACAAGCCTACAGCTGTCCACACCATCAAGCGACCACATTATCAAGTGACCCAAACTACCAAGTAACTTGGAGGCCTGTCATGTACACCGCCGGCGAAGAGGAAATCGAAGCCATTGCCAGGGTGATCCGCTCGGGTGCGCTGTTTCGTTACGGCAAGGACAGCGAATGCGACCGCTTCGAGGCCCGCTATGCGCAGCATCTTGGCGTCGAGCATTTCGCGCTGGCCGCCAGCGGCACCTATGGGCTCGCCGCAGGCCTGATCGGGCTCGGCATCGGCCCCGGCGACGAAGTGCTGGTGCCTGCGCACACCTATATGGCGACCGCGACCGCGGTGCTGTCGGTCGGGGCCATTCCCGTCATCGTCGACATCGACGAGAGCCTGACCATCGATCCCATCGCCTTGCGCGATGCCATCGGGCCGCGCACCAGGGCGGTCATCCCGGTGCATATGTGGGGCGCGGCCTGCAACATGAATGCGATCATGGACATTGCGGCCAAGCGCGGCTTGCTGGTGCTGGAGGATGTCTGCCAGGGCATCGGCGGCGGCTATGACGGCCGCAAGCTCGGCTCGATCGGCCATGCCGGCGCCTATTCCTTCAACTACTTCAAAAACATGACCTCGGGCGAGGGCGGCGGCATTGCCACCGTCGACCCGAAGGTGGCAGAGCGGGCGCGCTGCGCCATCGACCCTTGCCATTTCTACTGGCAGGGCAGGAGCGACAGCATCAAACCCTTCGCCGGCATCGGCGCGCGTGCTTCCGAACTGATGGGGGCGATGCTCAACGTCCAGCTCGATCGGCTGGACGGCATCATCGAGGCGATGCGGGCCGAGAAGAAGACGGTGCTGGCCGGCACCCGCCACCTTAGCAATCTCGGGCTGACGCCGTCGCCGATGAACAGCGCGGACGACGATTGTGCCGCACAGGTGATGTACCTGCTGCCGAGCGAGCAGGCGGCGCAGACTTTTTCGAAGACCATTCCCAGCGTCGTAGCCGGCAAGACCGGCCGCCATAATTTCACCCAGTGGGACCAGGTGCTGATGCATGAAGGCGCGCATCATCCGGCGCTCAATCCTTACGCACTGCCCGAGAACCAGGGCCTGCGGCTGGATTATTCCGACGACCTCGGCAAGCGCTCGCTCGACATCCTCAACCGCACCGTGATGGTCGCCATGAACCCGGCGCACAGCGATACCGATACTCAGGACATGATCCACAACATCGATGCGGCGGCGCGGGTGGCGCTGGAGAATGTCTCGCTCGATGATGTCGAATTGCGCCAGGCGGCACCGGTTGATCTGCAGAAATTCGACAGTGTGAACTAGACCAGTTCCGACGCGGGTTGCTACTCTGCGGCCGAGTTCCTTGTCCGGTGGCCGGGCGAGGAGTCCGGCCGGCATAACCGGTAATCAAAAAATCGGCAGGCCCGTGTCGGATAGGCCGGGCTCCGCTCGTCCTAGGGGGCATCGATCACCAATACGGAGGAATAACGATATGCCCGGCACCGTACGTCTGCACCGCGTTCTGACAACCGGCCCGGAGAAAGTCTACCGCGCGTTCGTCGAAGCGGATGCACTTGCGAAATGGCTTCCGCCGAACGGCTTCACCTGCACGGTTCATCACTTCGAGGCGAAAGTCGGCGGTACGTTCAAAATGTCCTTCCGCAACTTCACCACCGGCGACAGCCATTCGTTCGGCGGCGAATATGTCGAGCTCGTGCCCAATGAGCAGCTGCGCTACACCGACCGGTTCGACGACCCCAACCTGGCCGGCGAGATCGAGGTGACCGTGACATTGAAGAAAGTGTCGGTCGGCACCGAAGTGAATATCACGCAGGCCGGTATTCCAGACGCCATCCCGGTTGAGGCCTGCTATCTCGGCTGGCAGGAGTCGCTGCGAAATCTGGCGAAGCTCGTTGAACCCGAGATCAACCAGTAAGATAAAGCGCTGCCCTGGCGGGTTGGCGTCGCTAACCGGAAACCCAGGGATGACGCCGTTCTTCCCACCCAACATGCGCCGGGGCCGGAAAGGCGGGATCGGCGAAGCAGCCGACCGCGACGGCGATCCATTCAGGCTTTCGCTCGGGCTCCCAGAAGACGCTCGAGCCGCAGCCCGGGCAGAAATGGAAAGTGACGTGATGGCCGCTCCGAGCCGATCGCCTGTAGGTACTGGCGTTGCCTTCGGCTTCTACCTTGTCGCGCGCGAAGAAGGCCGCGACGCCGTATGTGCTGCCGGTCCGTTTCTGGCAGTCGAGGCAGTGGCATTGCGCGACCAGTCGCGGGTCTCCCTCACAGGAGATCCTCAGTTGCCCGCAGGCACAGGATGCGGTTCTCATGGCAGTCCTCACGGTCAGACGAATGCGTTGCTCCGCCAATTTCGGCGGTTAGCATGCTTCTGGTTTTCGGGGAGATTCGGCCTGTGAGTGGCTCCTTGCGCGAACGCGGCGAAGGACCAGGACCGATGCCGTATTTCTAATCGCCTCGGGCGAATGTTGCAACCGCGGTGAACGAGATGACGCGCTTGCCCTAGCTTCTGTCCAACCTCAGAAACGCGGCGCGCAGGGCAAGCACGGCGCGCAGGATCTGGCGTTCGTCCATTGCCGCATAGCCGAGCAGGAGGCCGTGCTCGGGTTCAGTAGAGTGATAGTTGATGGAGATGCCCTGGACGTCGAGCCCTTCCTTGACGGCGGCGGCAACCACGTCGCTGTCCTTATAGGGCCTGACGAAGCTCGCCAGCAGTTGCATGCCGGAATCGTTTTCCGTGACGGTCAGCCATTCGGCCAGATGCTCCTGGCACAGCTTGACGAAGTTCGCCTGCCGGCGCGCATAGAGCCGGCGCATGCGCTTGAGATGCGTGGCGAAATAGCCCTGCGTGATGAAGTCGTTGACCGTTGCCTGCAGGATCAGCGGCGCGAATTGGCCGGTGATGCTCACTGCCCGGTCGAACGGCACCGACAGTTCGCGCGGCACGATCAGATAGCCGATGCGCAGCGCCGGGATCAGTGTTTTGCCGAAGCTGCCGATATAGACGACGCGGTCGGCATGATCGAGCCCGCGCAGCGCCGGCACCGGCCGGCCGCGGAACCGGTATTCGCCGTCATAGTCATCCTCGACGATCCAGGCGCCGTTGCGTTCGGCGATGTCGAGCAGCTGCAACCGCTCCTCGATGCGCATGATGGTGCCGAACGGCCATTGGCAGGATGGCGTCACATAGATCAGCCGCGGCGGCGGCAGCTCCGGATCGGCAAGACGCCAGCCGCGCCGGTCGACCTTCAACGGTGCCAGCCTGGCGCCGCTGGCGAGAAAGGCGCTCTTGGCGCCGAGATAGCCGGGCTCCTCCATCCAGACATGGTCGCCTTCGTCCATCAGCACGCGCGAGACGAGATCGAGCGCTGCCTGCGCGCCGGTGACGATGATCACCTGGTCGGCGGTGCAGCTGATGCCGCGCGACAGGCCGATGGTCGAGGCAATAGCCTGACGCAGGCCGGGGTGGCCGGCAAAGGAGAGATAACCAAGCAGGCTCTCGTCGCGGCTGCGTGCATTGCGCACCAGAAGGCTTGACCAGATGGTGAACGGAAACGATGCCGTTTCGGGGACGCCCGGATGGAAATTGATGACGCCGGCATTGCGTGGCGGTTGCGGGCCGTTGACGATGGTCTGGCCACGCCGCGACAGCTTTTGCGGCGCTGCCAGTCCGGCGCGCAGCGATGCCAGGGGACGGTTCTGCTGGATCGGCGCCACCCAGGTGCCCGATCCGGCACGCGCCTCGATGAAACCTTCGGCAAGGAGCTGGTCATAGGCGGCGATGACCGTGTTGCGCCCGACCTTCAGATCTTCGGCCAGCGAGCGCGTCGACGGCAGCAGCGTGTTCTGCGGGATCTGGCCGTCAAGGATGAAGCGTCGCAACGCGCCGTAGATCTGACGATGCATCGGTTCTTCCGAAGCACGGTCGACCGACATGATGTCGAGGGAAAGGCGCATCTGGTCGGCCACGGCACTATCCCCCGACGAACCGGGCGGCGCGGGCGATCTTTTCCTCGTTGAGCCGGCAGACGGTGTCGAGCACCAGTCGCCTGGTTTCAGGGCGGATCTCGCGGCTGTTCTTCAGCGCGCGATGCACGGTGGCGGCGCCAAGTTCCGCCTTCTCGGCGATCTCCCGGATGGTGCAAAGCCGTTCCATGCCAAGCGCAGCTTCGAAAGCCATGTCGCTCCTCCTCGGTTGCATCAAGGCACGGCTTCCGGCCGGCCTCAAGCTTGAAAGTCGGGGTTTGAAATCCAGAGCCGGGATTCTGCGATCCGCGCCGCACAGGGAGCAAGACGGCGCGGATCGCCGGGCGCTTTCGCGTCGCTAACCCCATCGAGGCGCGCGCCCATCATGTTCCTCCGGCTCGCAATACGGTCCGGTCAGTCTGCCTGCCGCGTCGCCACTTCGAAACCGGCTTCGCGGGCGGTGGCGAGCAGCGAGAAATAGCCTTTGCTGGCATAGGTCAGCGGATGTGCCTTGGCCGGATCCTGCTCAGCTTCGACAACGATCCAACCTTCATAGCCGCGCGCGGCGAGGGGTTTCAGCAACGACAGGAAATCGACCGAGCCATCGCCGGGCACGGTAAAAATGCCGTCCATTACCGCCGCCATGAAGCTCATGTCCTCGCGGCGTGCCCGTTCCAGCACCGCCCTGCGAACATCCTTGCAATGGAAATGCACGATGCGGTCGAGATGCCGTTGCAGCAGCGATTGCGGGTCGCCGCCCGAAAACAGGCAATGGCCGGTATCGAACAACAGGCCGACGCTTCGGCCCGTCGCCGTCATCAGCCTGTCGACTTCATCGTCCGTCTCGACAATGGTGCCCATGTGGTGGTGGAAGGCCATGCCGACCCCGAATGCGGCCATGCGGTCGGCGAGTGCGGTCAGTTTCTCGCCATAGGACGGCCAGTCGCTGTCGGCGAGGCGCGGACGCTCGGAGATCGGTGCGAAAATGCCGTCATGGCGACCGCGAGAGGTGTCGGCGTAGACGACGATCCTGGCGCCAAGGTCGCGCAACAGCTGCAGATGTGGGGTAATCGCCGCGAATTCCTCGTAGACCGTGCGGTCGAGAATGCGGCCATCATACCAGCCGGAGACGAGTTCCAGGCCATAGGAAGACAGGAGCGGCCCAAGCACTTCAGCCTGGCGCGGAAATTTGCCGCCGAGCTCGGTGCCGCGGTAGCCGGCCTGCGCGGTTTCCGACAGGCAGGTCTCCAAGGGCGTATCGCCGCCAAGCGCCGGAACGTCGTCATTGCTCCAGGTGATGGGATTGATGCCGATCTTGACCGTCATGACGCCAGGCTTTTGCAGGCTTGGGAATACAAGCCGAGCCTGCAAACTGGCGACAAAGAGGCCCTGTCACTAGGTCCAGTTCAGCCGAATTTGGCAGAACCAATGTTAACCCTAGTCCTCTTTGGGGCGCCCGAAGAGGGCACGCAGCTCGTCCTTTGCGTCCTCCAGCACTTTCTTCTGCGCCGCCGGCAGGTTCTTGCCGGCGCGGTTGATGTAGAAATTCAGCATCGACATGGCGGATTGAAACGGCCCTGCCTTGCGTCGATCGCTGTGCTCGGCCGATCGCTTCAAAGAGGCGGCAATCTTTTTGGGATCGTGGGATTCGAAGATGTGTTCCTCGAGGTCCAGCGCGTCGCTATGCTCGGTGACGTCGGCGGACCATTTCCGTTGAGCGGTCATGGCAAACTCCTTCCACTAGGTCGTTGCCGGGAAAACGCCTTGTGGCGCACCCCTGTTCCACCTCGGCCCGAATCCCTGGAGCCACGGATTTGCCTGTCGTGGCGCTGCTCGGCGATGCGAATGCGCCGATAGTGGTCAGAACCGCCGATTCAAGAACTGCGGACAGGAAACGCTCTTGACCCCAATCGTCTCAAGCCAGGCAGGAAGTTCCGGCATCGACAGTGCCTATGCCTGGATACGGCTGGGCATCTCGATGCTGCTGGCAACGATCGGCGGGGTCGGCATGTGGGCGGTGGTCGTGGTGCTGCCCGCCGTGCAGGCAGAATTCGGCGTTGATCGCGCCGCTGCCTCGATGCCCTACACCGCGACCATGGTCGGCTTTGCCGCCGGCAATGTGCTGTTCGGCCGCGCCATCGACCGCATGGGGTATTGGATCCCGGCACTGATTGCCGCGATCGCGCTTGGCGCCGGCTTCCTGCTGGCGTCGCTTACCAGTTCTATCCTGCAGTTCACCCTCGTCCAGGGCCTGTTGATCGGCGTCGGCTCGTCGGCGATCTTCGGCCCTTTGATCGCCGACATCTCGCACTGGTTCAACCGGCGCCGCGGTGTCGCGGTGACGGCTGCCGCGTCCGGCAACTATCTCGCCGGAGCGATCTGGCCGACGGCGATGCCCTATGTCATGCAGACCGAAGGCTGGCGCTTCACCTATGCCGCGATCGGCCTCGTCTGCCTGGTCACCATGGTGCCCTTGATCCTGCTGCTCAGGCGCGGCGCACCGCCCCAGGCGGCTCCGGGATCGCCGGGCAGCCGCGTGGTCCAGCCGATCTCGCTGTCGCCGGCGGCCTTGCAGGCGCTGCTCATCGTCGCCGGGCTCGGCTGCTGCGTGGCGATGTCGATGCCGCAAGTCCATATCGTCGCCTATTGCATGGATCTCGGCTACGGCGTGGCGCATGGCGCCGATATGCTGTCGATCATGCTGGCCGCGGGCGTTGTCAGCCGGCTTGGCTCGGGCTTCCTTGCCGATCGCATCGGCGGCGTGAAAACCCTGCTGATCGGCTCGGTGCTGCAATGCCTGTCGCTGTTGTTTTATATCCCGTTCGACGGGCTTGCATCGCTTTATGTCGTCTCGCTGGTCTTCGGCCTGTCGCAGGGCGGCATCGTGCCCTGTTATGCGATCATCGTGCGCGAATATATGCCAGCCAAGGAGGCTGGCCAGCGCGTCGGCATCGTCATGATGGCGACCATCTTCGGCATGGCTATCGGTGGCTGGATGTCGGGCTGGATCTACGATTTGACCGGTTCCTATGCCGCCGCGTTCCTCAACGGCATTGCCTGGAACCTGCTGAATATTTTGGCCATGGTGCTGCTGCTGTGGAAGGCCCGGCGCAGCGCTGCCGTGACGGCCTGAAGCACGGCGGTACGGATACGGTCTCTCCGGCCGTCGCTTGACAATAGCCGAAGGCTGCGCGACGCCAGACAAGGGTGTGGCAACGGGCCAGGTTGGCATGGCAGCAGCAGTGGCAAAAACGCTGAACATCGTCTCACGGTCGCGTCCGGGCGGTTGCCCGGCTTTGGGACCAATACGGTGATCAAGCCGCGCTCACGCCGCGGCGGCGGCCGCCCGACCATCGCCGATGTCGCCCGCAAGGCCGGCGTCGGCGCCATTACCGTATCGCGTGCCTTGCGTGAGCCGGGACGTGTCTCAGAAGATCTGCGCCGCCAGATCGAGTCCGCCGTGAACGAGCTCGGCTATGTGCCCGACCCGAATGCGCGGGCGCTGGCTTCGGCGCGCGCCGAGGTCTTTGGCGTCCTGGTGCCCTCGCTTACCAACAACGTCTTTGCCGAAGTGGTGCGTGGCATCTACGACAGCCTGTCGGACGGCCCTTTCCGCATCCAACTCGGCAACACTCACTATTCCGGCCTCGAGGAAGAGCGGCTGCTGCAGGTGTTTGGCCCGCAACGCCCGGCGGCGCTGATCGTGGCCGGCATCGACCAGACTCCGGCGTCGCGAAAACTGCTGGAAACGGCAGGCTGTCCGGTGGTGCAGGTGATGGAGACCGGGCCAGATCCGGTCGACATGATGGTCGGGTTCTCACATTTCGAGGGCGGCAAGGCGGCTGCGGAACATCTGATCGAGGCAGGCTATCGCCGGATCGGTTTCATCGGTGCGCGCATGGATCCGCGTTCGCAGCGGCGCCTGGCCGGCTATCGCGCAGCGATGGAGGCGGCCGGGCTGTTCGATGCGCGGCTCACCACCACGACGCCGGTGCCCTCCAGCGTCACCCTCGGCCGCGAATTGTTCCGCGACGCGCTGGCCAAGGTGCCGAGCCTCGACGGGGTGTTCTGCAACAATGACGATATCGCCCTCGGCGTGCTGTTCGAATGCCATCGCGCTTCGATCGCGGTTCCGAAGACGGTCGGCATCGTCGGCTTCAATGATCTCGACATGATGGAGGTAGCTTTCCCGTCGGTCACCAGCGTTCGGACCTACCGTTACGAGATCGGCCGGCGGGCGGTCGCCATGGCGCTTGCGGCGATCGAGGGCAACAGGCCGGAGCAGCGAGTCGTCGACCTCGGCTTCGAACTCAAGCGGCGCGAGAGCACGGCGCGCTGAAGCGAGCTTCAACGCAATGGCGCTTTACACTACGTCATGGTAGCGCTACCAGTTGTCGCCGGGCGGAATGTCGCCCCGAAGATGGTAGGCTGTTTATTATACATAAGCGACAGCTCACGCTTGTTTATTATGTATAATATGATAGTTTTTGCGGGACTAGCCGGAGCAACAAGGGAGGGGATCGGGTCGGCATTCGGCCACCTGAACGCGCAACGGGTACGGCGGGAGGTGCCGGGCCGAAACGCGCAAATTCATCGGCGTAAGAACAAACAAAACTGCAACTGGGAGGAATATCGATGATCAAGTCACTCGTTGGCGGTATCGTTGCCGCCACTGCTTTCGTCATGCTGAGCTCGTCGGCGATCGCCGAACCTGAAATCGTCAAGGGGCCATCGGCCGAGCCTGACTGCTTCGCGCCCTGGTCGGCCGATACGCAGTTCTTCAAGTTTCCCAAGAAAGACGGCCCGTACCGCATCGCTCTGGCCAACGGCTACATCGCCAACACTTGGCGCATCCAGATGGTGCAGACGGCAAAGGCCTATGCAGCGCAGCCGGAGGTCGCGGCCAAGCTCAAGGAATTCAAGGTGGTCTCGACCGGCGAAGACGTGCCGGCCCAGATTTCGGCAATCAACAATTTCATCGATTCCGGCTATGACGCGATTGTCGTCAACGCCCAGAACCCGACCGCATTCGGCCCTGTCATCAAGCGGGCCAAGGAAGCCGGCGTGGTGCTGGTCGCCTTCGACAACATCCTCGACACCAAGGATGCCATCAACGTCAATGTCGACCAGAAAGGCCTTGGCGAATTGTGGGGCAACTGGCTGGTCAAGCACATACCGAACGGTGGCAAGGTGCTGGAAGTGCGCGGCGTCGCCGGCACGTCCGTCGACACCGATCGCCATAGCGGCATCCACGAGGTTCTCGACGCTTCCGGCAAGAAATGGGATGTCACCGAGGTCGTCGGCAAGTGGGATGACGGCGTTGCGCAAAAGGCTACGGCCGATGCCATTGCTACCAACGGCCCCTTCGACGGCATTACCGGACAGGGCGGCGATACCGGCATCGTGCAGGCGATGATCGATGCCAAGCATCCGTTTGTGCCGTTCGGCGGCGAGACGGAGAATGGCTTCCGAAAATTCTGCGCCAAGTTCGCCGCTGACGGGCTGAAATGCTCGTCGGCCGGCACCGGCCCGGCTCAGGTCGCGGTTGCCATCAAGACGGCGATTGCAGCACTTGAAGGCCAGGTCGTGCCGCAAGCGGTCAAGCTGCCGCTGGCGATCGTCGAGGATCCGAACTTCAAGGCAGGCCAGGATTTCTTCCCCGACCAATCCGACAATTTCTTCGTCGGCAATTCCTTCCCGACCTGCGGCATCAATTTCACGGCGCAGGAAATCATGGGCCAGAGCAAGGAAAACCAGTAAACTCCAACAGCCCGACGCCGCGGGAAATCCCGCGGCGTCGGCGCTCGACATCCTGATTGCCAAGCGCCTGGGGAGGGCCGATGGACGGTGCGGTTCCGCTCTTCCGGATGGAAGGCATATCCAAGCGCTATGGCGGCGTGCGGGCGCTGGAGAAGGCTGAACTGTCGGTCACTCCAGGCAGCATCCACGCCATTCTCGGCGAGAACGGCGCCGGCAAATCGACGCTGATCAAGGTCATGGCGGGCGTTGTCGCGCCCGACGAGGGCCGCATGATGCTGGACGGAAACGAAGTGAGCTTCGCTTCGCCGGCCGCTGCCAACCAGGCCGGCATCGTCTGCATCTTCCAGGAACTGTCGCTCGTCCCCGAACTCAGTGTTGCCGACAACATCGTCATTTCCGATCCGCCGAAGCGTTTCGGCATGATCGACCGCAAGGCGCAGCGCCGCATCGCCGAAGAAGCCCTTGCTCGCGCCGGCGCCTCCGATATCCATCCGCTGGCGCTGGTCAAGGATCTTCCACTTTCGAGAAGGCAGATGGTCGAGATCGCCAAGGCGCTGGCGCGCAAGCCACGCATCCTGATCCTCGACGAGGCGACCTCGGCGCTGACCGCGGCTGACGTCGCCAGGGTTTTCGCCGTGTTGAAGCGGCTGCGTTCGGAAGGGCTGGCGCTCCTCTACATATCGCACCGCATGAACGAGATCGCCGAGCTGGCCGACCAGTGCACGGTATTCCGCAATGGCCGCAATGTCGCCAGCTATGCGGCCGGCACCAAGAGCGACAACGAGGTCGTCGAACTGATGATCGGGCGCGAGTACAGCCACATTTTTCCGCCCAAGCCCGCGCGGGCGGCTGCTGCAGCCACGCCGGTTCTGGAGGCGCGCAGCCTGTCCTGGACGGATCGGCTGCACGATGTCTCGCTGTCGGTCGGGGCGGGCGAGGTGGTCGGCCTCGGCGGCCTCGATGGCCAGGGCCAGCGCGAATTGCTGCTCGCCTTCTTCGGTGTGCTGCGCGGCCTGTCGGGCCAGATCCTGATCGACGGCAGGCCGGTGGCGATCGCCAGTCCGGCCGCGGCGCGTGACGACCGGATCGGCATGGCGCTGATCCCGGAGGATCGCAAGACGGAAGGGTTGATGCTGCCGATGACGGTGCGCGAAAACCTCTCCTTCGCCGCCCTCGACCGGCTGTCCAGGGCCGGCATCATCGATCGCGCCGCCGAGCAGCGGCTGATCGACGACATGGTCGGTCTTCTGGCGATCAAGACGGCCGGCCTCGACATTCCGGTCGGCGCGCTGTCCGGCGGCAACCAGCAGAAAGTCGTCATCGCCAAATGGCTGATGCGGCAGCCGCGCATCATCCTGCTCAACGATCCGACGCGCGGCATCGATGTCGGCACCAAGCAGGAGCTTTACCAGTTGATGCGCAAGCTTGCCGACCAGGGTGCGGCGATCCTGTTCTATTCGACCGACTATGACGAGCTGATCGGCTGCTGCGACCGGGTGCTGGTGCTCTATGACGGTGCGGTCAAGCGCGAATTGGTCGGCGCCGAAATCACCGAGCGGGCGCTGATCGCCAGCGCGCTCAACATTCACGAAGAGATGCCAAGGCAAGGAGCGGACGCGTGAAGGATTGGCGCTACTGGCTTGCCGAACAGCGCGGAACGCTGCTGGCGTTCGGCATCTTCGTCGTCATGTTCGTCATCTACACCTCGAACCATCCGGCGGGTTTCACCGCCAACGTCGTACAGACGGCCTCGAACAAGGGCGTGCTGCTCGCCTTCGTCGCCATGGCGCAGACGCTGGTGGTGATCACCGCCGGCATCGATCTTTCGGTCGGCATGATCTTCACGCTGACCAACTGCCTGGCGTCGTGGCTGGTCGTCGGCACCGGCATCGAGACCGCCTTCGGCGTCATCGCCGTGCTCGGCACCGGGCTGCTGTGCGGGGCAATCAACGGCGCCATCGTCATCTATGGACGCCTGCAGCCGATCGTCGCCACCATCGCCACCGGCGCGGTCTATTTCGGCATCGCGCTGCTGCTTCGGCCGTTTCCGGGCGGCTCGGTCAATGAAGGGCTCGCCGATGCGCTGACCGGGCGCCTGTTTGGTTTTGTGCCGGCGAGCCTGGTGACGCTGCTGGCGGTCGTGCTCGTTGTCTGGGTGCCGTTCAGCCGCTCGGTGCTCGGCCGGGCCGCCTATGCAGCCGGCTCCTCGGAGATGGCGGCCTACATGTCCGGCGTGCCGATCCGGCGTGGAAAGTTCGCCGCCTATGCGCTTGCCGGGCTGCTTGCAGCGATCGGCGGGCTGTTCCTGACGTTCTTCACCTATACCGGCGATGCGGCCTATGCCAGCGGCAACGCCTATACGCTGTTTTCGATTGCCGCGGTCGTGCTCGGCGGCGTGTCGCTGTTCGGCGGCAAGGGCAGCGCCATCGGCGCGATCTTCGGCGCGCTTGCCTTCCGCACCATCGGCGACCTGCTGTTCGTCTTCGATTTCGATCCGCTCTGGCAGCCCCTGTTCCAGGGCGTCATCCTGCTGATCGCGGTCAGCCTCGGCGCCTTCGCCCTGTTTCGGGTCCGCAACCGGCTGGAGTGGTTCCTGTGAGCGAAACGACTGTGAGCGGTCTCGCCGGCCGCATGCCGAAATTCCTCCGCCGCGCCGATCCGGCGGTGCTGACGGCGTTCGCCTGTATCGTGCTGCTGCTGTTCCTCGGCAGCCTCTATTCGCGCAGCTTCCTGTCGCCTGAATACCTTTTGCAGCAGCTCAAGGTGGCGTCGTTTCTCGGCGTCATCGCCACCGGCATGATGCTGGTCATCCTGCTCGGCCAGATCGACCTGTCGGTTCCCTGGTCGGTGGCGGCCGGCGCCATGATGGCCTGCGCTGCGGCCGCATACGGTCCCGTTGGCGTGGCGCTTGCCATTCCGTTCGGCATCTTCTGCGGCGTCCTGATCGGCATCGTCAACGGCATCGGCGTAGCCTATCTGCGCATTCCCTCGATGATCATCACGCTTGCCACCAACGCCGTCGCGCAGGGGCTGATGGTGGTCTATACGGGCGGTTTCTCGCCGCAGGATTCCGCGACCGGTGCGATGCGCTATGTGGCGACCGGCTTTGCCGTTCCTGGCGTGCCCAATGCGGTCCTCATCTGGGCGCTGATCGGCGCCGCAATGGTGTTCGTGCTGACCCGCACTGGCTTCGGCCGCACCGTTTACGGTATCGGCAATCGCGAGCGTGCCGCCTATCTTTCCGGCATCGATACAAGGCGGGTGGTGATGATCGCCTTTGCGGTTTCGGGCGGGCTCTCCGCCTTCGGCGGCGTGCTGTTGGCCGGCTATGCCTCCAAGGCGGCACAATCGATGGGCGATGCCTATCTGCTGCCGTCGATCGCCGCGGTGGTGCTCGGCGGCACCTCGATCCTCGGCGGGCGCGGCTCCTATCTCGGCACCGTCGCCGGCGTGATCCTGATCACGCTTTTGCAATCCATTCTCTCTGTCATGCAGATGCCGGAGGCGGGACGGCAGATCATCTACGGCGTCGTCATCGTCGCCATGCTGCTGCTCTATGGCCGCGCGCCGGCAAGCCGCTGACCTGCATGACCGGGAAAGACGTGGCATATAAGCCGGCGAGCACTGGACGAGCGACATCCGCCATCGTGGTGATGGGCGTCGCCGGCTGCGGCAAGTCGGTCGTCGGCGAAGCGCTTGCAGCGGCATCGGGCGCCGTCTTTATCGAAGGCGACAGGCTGCATCCGCCCGAAAACGTCGCGCGCATGGCGAGCGGGCAGCCGCTCACCGACGCGCTGCGCGAGGGCTGGCTCGACGCGATCGGCCAGCGCATGGCAGCATCGGTCGCAAGCGGGCAAGGTGTGGTCGCCGCCTGCTCGGCGTTGAAGCGCAGCTATCGCGATCGCCTGCGCGGCTTTTGCCCGGATATCGTTTTCGTTTACCTGGAGATCGACCCGGCAACGGCAAAAAAGCGCGTCGGCGATCGCAAGGGTCATTTCATGCCGGCAAGCCTGGTCGACAGCCAGTTCGCCACGCTCGAGCCGCCAGCGGCGGACGAGGCGGCGATAACCTTGGATGGCACGCGTCCGGTCGCCGACACCGTCGCGACCGCCTTGAGCCTGCTCGCGCGCTAGATTTGCGACGTCAGTTCGACTGGGAAATCGTCATTGTCGGCGTCGCGCATGGCCGCGAGGCTGCGGTTGTCGAGCACCTCGGCGATTGCCTGACGGACCTCCAGCATCATATGCCGGACTTGGCAGGTCGCCTCGTCGCAATCCTCGCAGCGCTGGTATTGCGTGCGGCTGGCGCAGGGGATCGGCGCCAGCGGCCCGTCGAGGACGCGCACGACATGGCCGATCTTGATCTCGGAAGCCGGCCGGGCGAGACGATAGCCGCCTTCCTTACCCTTGCGGCTCTGGACGAATCCTGCGTTGCGCAACTCGCCCAGGATGGCATCCAGAAATTTCTTGGGGATGTTGTTGGCGACCGCAATGTCGTTGACGAATGCAAGCTGGCCGACCGGCAGGCCCGACAGATGCACGAGGGCCTTGAGGCCGTATTTGCCTTTTTTGGTAAGCATGCCCGAACCGACCCATAAAGCCCCAACCACCCGCATCTGGCGGCTGTTTGTGTGCAAATAATGACGGTTTGGCCGTGCGATGCCGTTCGCGCAGACAGGCCGTCCGACGACATATTGCGCGCAAACGCGTTGATTCTTCGTAACGTTTTGGCGGGCGGGCGGTCCGGAATGTGCGGAAGCTGCAATTTCGGCGGGGCAAAATGGAGAGAAAGCCGGCAAGCGCCGGCTTTCAATCAATCCGCGAGGTTGGCGACATCAGCGGCTGCCGTAAGTCTGGTCGAGCAGGCCGCCCGCTGCAAAATGCTCGGCCTGGACCTTGGCCCAGCCGCCGAAGACGTCATCCACCGTCAGCAGGCGGACATCGGGAAACTCAGCCTTGTATCTGGCGGCGACGGCCGGGTCGCGGGCCCGCAGGCCGTTGCGGGCTGCGATGTCCTGGCCCTCCGGCGCATAGAGGAAGTCGAGATAGGTCTTGGCGAGATCGCGTGTGCCGTGCTCGTCGGCGACCGTGTCGACGATCGCCACCGGAAATTCCGCCAACAGGCTGACCGAAGGCGTCACCTGCTCGAATTTGTCCTCGCCATACTCCTTGCGGACGCCGCGCGTTTCCGACTCGAAGGTGATCAGCACGTCGCCGATCTCCCGCTGCACGAAAGTGGTGGTCGCGGCGCGCCCGCCGCTGTCGAACACCGGCACGTTGTTGAACAGCTTTGTCACAAACTCCTTCACCTTGGCATCGTCGCCTTTGAAGGCTTCCTTGGCGTAGGCGGTGGCCGCGAGATAGGTGTAGCGCGCATTGCCCGATGTTTTCGGATTGGGGAAGATCACCTGGACGTCGTCGCGCACGAGATCGTTCCAATCCTTGATGTGCTTCGGATTACCGGCGCGCACCAGGAAGGAGGGCAGCGAATAGAAAGGCGAGGCGTTGTCCGGAAAGTCCTTCTGCCAGTCGGCGGAGATAAGGCCTTTCTTGACCAGGAAGTCGATGTCGATGACCTGGTTGAAGGTGACCACGTCGGCGCCGAGGCCTTCGGCAATGGCGCGTGCCTGTGCCGACGTTCCGGCATGCGACTGATCGATGGTGACGCCTGGGTGCGCGGCGACGAACGCCTTGTTGACCTGTGCAAACAGTTCGCGGCCGACATCGTAAGAAGCGTTCAGCAGTTTGTCGGCCGACCAGGCTTGGGAGGATGCGAGGAACAGGCCAGCCAACGTGGCGACGCCAAGCAAAAATCGCTTCATGAAACAGGGCTCCAATGCCATGCGCTTAATGCCGGACCATAGCGGCAAGACATCGTGCGCGACGAGGGACGCAGAGCGGCCGCTCCACGTTGTCGATAGAAGAAATATTCCCGCTGTGGGCGATTTCTAGTTTTTTCTTTCAAGCAGAGTCTCAGGACAGCCTGGCAGCGGTGCCGATGCCGTCGGCGTGCACGATGGTTCCCGGCCGGCCAACGCGGTGCAAGGCGATTGCATCGCCGCCCTGTCTGGCATATACAATAGTATATACAAGGAGCTGTTGTCATGTCTCAAAACCGCCATTCAGCAACCCCGCCGAAGGAGGCGAAGCTGTTTCGTAACAATCGCAGCCAGGCGGTGCGCATTCCTGTCGAGTTCGAACTTCCCGGCGAAAAGGTCTTGATCAGCCGTGAAGGCGACCGCCTCATCATCGAGCCGGTCCGCAAACCTGGCCTCACCGCACTGCTCGCGCAATGGGCGAAAGAGCCGCCGCCGAGTGCCGAGGAAGACTTTCCCGAAGTCGAGGATATGCCTGTCAAATCCGAGGAATTTTTTTGATGCGATTCATGCTGGACACGAACATTGTCAGCGACATGATCCGAAATCCGGCCGGGAAAGCCGCAAGCGCTGTCCTGCGCGTGGGAGACGCCGCCGTGTGTACCAGCATCGTGGTTGCGTCGGAACTGCGATATGGCTGCGTCAAGAAAAGATCAGCCAAGTTGCACAAGAAGGTCGAGGAATTGCTGGCTGAGATTCCCGTCTTGCCGCTCGATGTGCCGATGGATACCGAGTACGGCGCGATTCGCGCAGAACTGAAAGACAGGGGCCAGACCATCGGCCAAAATGACCTTTTTATTGCTGCCCACGCCCGCGCGCTGGGAACTACCCTGGTGACCGCCAACACCGGGGAGTTCAACCGGATCAAAGGCCTGAAGGTCGAGAACTGGCTGGTGTAGCGCCTGATAGAGGATCAAGCAGCCGGAAAAAGCTTCCAGCGCCGCGGCCGAAAAGCCACGCGACTTTTCTGCGCTGCCGGATGATCGACGGGCAATTCGATCTCGACCCGCTGGCGTTCGCCGCCGATTTCGAGCTCGACCCGCCTGGTGCCGGCGACGCGGCGGCTGGCGGCGACCGTGCCGGCGATGCAGCCGTTGCATTCTTCCACCAGATCGACGTCGTGCGGGCGGAAGAACAGCGTCGCTTCGCCTTGCGGTGCGTGCGGTGCGGAAAGCCCGATCGGCCGGTCGGCGATCCAGACCTGGCCGTCCTCGACCTTGACTGGAAGCGAGCTCGATTCGCCGATGAAACCGTAGACGAAGGGCGAGTTCGGCGTGTCGTAGATCTCGTCGGCGGTGCCGACCTGCTCGATGCGGCCCTGGCTCATCACCACGACGCGGTCGGCAAGCTCCAGCGCCTCTTCCTGGTCATGGGTGACGAAGACGGTGGTATGACCCGTGGTGTCGTGGATGTCGCGCAGCCAGCGGCGCAACTCGCGGCGCACCTGCGCGTCGAGCGCGCCGAACGGCTCGTCGAGCAAAAGCACGGCTGGTTCGATCGCCATGGCGCGGGCCAGCGCCACCCGCTGGCGCTGGCCGCCCGAAAGTTGCGCCGGATAGCGTTTTTCTAGGCCGGAAAGCTGAACGAGGTTGAGGAGTTCCGAGGCGCGGCGGCGGATTTCCTTCGCCGACGGGCGTGACGGCCCGTGCCGGACTTTGAGTCCGAAGCCGATATTGTCGGCGACCGTCATATGGCGAAACAGCGCGTAGTGCTGGAAGACGAAGCCGACATTGCGCTCCTGGATCGACTTTTGCGAGGCATCCTCTTCGCCGAAGAAGATCTTTCCGCGGGTCGGCCGCTCCAACCCGGCAATCAGCCTGAGCAGCGTCGTCTTGCCGGAACCGGAAGGTCCCAGCAGAGCGATCAGTTCTCCCGACTTGATGTCGAGCGAAACGTCGTGGAGGGCCGGAAACCGCTCAAACTCCTTGCGCACGTTGGCAACGCGAACTTCCATGCAAATCCCTTTTGTAGTTGATGCATGTCGTTATCCCAAAACCGGTTCCCAGTTTTGGGCGACATGCATTTTGTCAGTGTCCGCGCGTCGCGGCGATCTCGGCGCCGTAGCGCATCTCGAGAAGTGTTTTCAAGACCAGCGTGACGAGCGCCAGGCCGGCAAGCAGCGAAGCGACGGCAAAGGCGGCGGCGGCATTGTACTCGTTATAAAGGATTTCGACATGCAGTGGCATGGTGTTGGTCAGCCCGCGTATGTGGCCCGACACAACCGAGACCGCGCCGAACTCGCCCATCGCGCGGGCATTGCACAGCAGCACGCCGTAGAGCAATCCCCATTTGACGTTGGGCAACGTCACATACCAGAACGCCTGCCAGCCATTGGCCCCGAGCGACAGGGCTGCCTCCTCGTCGCCGTTACCTTGTTCCTGCATCAGCGGGATCAATTCGCGGGCGACGAAGGGGAAGGTGACGAAGATCGTGGCAAGCACGATGCCCGGCACGGCAAACAGGATGACGATGCCATGCGCCTTGAGCCAGGCGCCGAGCAGGCCTTGCGCGCCGAACAGAAGTACATAGACCAGGCCGGAAATGACCGGGGAGACCGAAAACGGCAGGTCGATCAGCGTGGTCAGGAACGCCTTGCCCTTGAACTCGAACTTGGCGATCGCCCAGGCGGCGGAAATACCGAAGACGACGTTGAGCGGCACCGAGATCGCCGCCACCAGAAGCGTCAGGCGGATCGCCGAGCGCGTGTCCGGTTCGCCCAGCGCCTGTGTGTAGGCCTCGATGCCTTTGGCGAAAGCTTCCTTGAAGACGATGATCAGCGGCAGGAGCAGGAAAATGCCGAGGAAGGCAAAGGTCACGATCATCAGCACGGTTCTCGCCGTGCGACTTTCGGTCACTGCCGGCGACTGGCTCTCGTGGTGCGGCGCGTAGGATTTGATCTCCGGGTCAGCCATAGCGCTTGCGGCTCCAGGTCTGCACCAGGTTGATGACCAGCAGCATCACGAAGGACAGCGCCAGCATGATCGCCGCGATCGCGGTCGCCGCGGCGTAGTTATATTCCTCCAGCCGGATGACGATCAGAAGCGGCGCGATCTCGGATTTGAAGGGCAGGTTGCCGGCGATGAAGATGACGGAACCGTACTCGCCGACGCCGCGTGCGAAGGCCAGCGCGAAACCGGTGACGATAGCAGGCGCCAGTCCGGGTAGCAGAACGCGGCTGATGATCTGGAAGCGATTGGCGCCGAGCGTGGCGGCCACTTCCTCTACCTCCTTGTCGATCTCCTCCATGATCGGCTGCACGGTGCGCACGACGAAAGGCAGGCCGATGAAGACCAGCGCGATGACGATGCCGAGCGGCGTATACGCGACCTTGATGCCGAGCGGCGTCAGCAGGCTTCCGATCCAGCCGTTCGGTGCGTAAAGCGTGGTCAGCGCGATGCCGGCAACCGCCGTCGGCAGCGCGAAGGGCAGGTCGACCATGGCATCGACGATGCGGCGGCCTGGAAAGCTGTAGCGCACCAGCACCCAGGCGACGATCGTGCCGAAGACGACGTTGACGGCGGCGGCAATGAAAGCGGTGCCGAAGCTGATTTCAAGCGCGTTGATGGTGCGGCGGTCGGTGACGATCGCCCAGAAGTCGGTCCAGCCGAGCGCCGCCGAGCGCCAGATCAGCCCGGACAGCGGAATGAGGATGATGAGGGTGAGGTAGGCAAGCGAGAAGCCGAGCGTCAATCCGAAACCCGGAATGACGCTCGGCTGTCTGAACCGCCACCCCGCCTTGGCGGGTGCTGTGGTCATGTCGTCCTGATCTAAATGCTACTGGGCCGGCTTGTAGATCTGGTCGAATATACCACCATCGCCGAAATGATAAGGCTGTGCCTTCTTCCAGCCGCCAAAAAGCGGGTCGTCGATGGTGATCAGCTTGATCTCAGGCAGCTTGGCCAGGTCCTCCGCCGGTACCAGGTCCGGCTTCGAAGGGCGATAATGGTTCTTGGCGATGATCGTCTGGCCTTCCTTGGAATAGAGATAGCTCAGATAGGCTTCGGCAACTTTGCGCGTGCCTTTGGCGTCGACATTGGCGTCGACCACGGCGACCGGCGGCTCGGCCAGGATCGAGGTCGGCGGGTAGACGATATCGAAATTGTCGGCGCCGAACTCGTCGAGCGCCAGATAGGCCTCGTTTTCCCAGGCGAGCAGCACGTCGCCCAGCCCTTTTTGCGCGAAGGTCACGGTGGCGCCGCGCGCACCGGTGTCGAGAACCGGGACATGCGCATAGAGATTGCCGACGAATTCCTTGGTCTTGGCCTCGTCGCCGCCATCCTTGGCGCTGGCGTAGGCCCAGGCGGCGAGATAGTTCCAGCGCGCGCCACCGGAGGTCTTCGGATTGGGTGTGATCACCTGGACATCGTCCTTGACCAGATCGCTCCAGTCATGGATGCCTTTGGGGTTTCCCTTGCGGACGAGAAAGATGATGGTCGAGGTGTAGGGCGCGGAATTGTTTTCGAATTTCGTCCGCCAGTCGGGATTGATCCTCTTCGATTTCGAGACAATCGCGTTGATGTCGCCTTCGAGCGCCAGCGTCACCACGTCGGCGTCGAGCCCGTCGATCACGGCGCGGGCCTGGGCACCCGACCCGCCATGCGACTGCTGGACGGTGACCGTCTCGCCTGTCTCGGCCTTCCAGTGGGCAATGAAGGCCTCGTCGAATTGCTTGTAGAGCTCACGCGTCGGATCATAGGACACGTTGAGAATGGTGGTGTCGGCAAACGCGAAACCGAGCGTGCCGAACTGGACAGATGTGGCGACCAGTGCGCCGAGCAGTTTCCTGAAATGAGGTTTGGTCATTTCCGCCTCCGTTGAACTCGCGCCAAATCTACCGAATTGATAGAATTTAGATGCATTCAATGTTGCCTTTTTTGGCTCATTGAAGCAATTTTTCGCCTAGTTTCGGCGATGCGAGGAACTATTTTCCCCGCATGGACCGACCGCGCTCCCGACGCGATTAACTAGAGACGGCCAGCTCTTCGGCAATGGCTGCGTCGCGTCCGAAGGTTCGGCTGGCTATTCGGCGGTAACGGGAAAGTTGAAGCGCTCCCTTGGAAACGGCTCGTTCTCCAGCGTGAAGTGCCACCATTCGCGCGCGTAATTCTTGAAGCCGCCGGCGCCGCATCGCCTCGACAAGTTTTTTGCGGTTTGCCGCCGCTCCACTGGCTATCGGTCGGTGAGCCGTTTCGCTCGCCGGATCGAAACAGTCGAAACCCGTGCCGAAATCGAGCGTGTCGGCATCGGTCGCGCCGCAGGCCGGTTTCGGAGCGCTCTTGCGATCGGCTGGCGCGATCGCGACATCGACCGTCGATCCGCGCGAATGGGTGGACAGTTCGCCGATATAGCCCTTGGCGATGAGATCCTTGCGCTTGATCTTCGGGTACCATTGCGGGTCCGGTGGCCCGCCCGTTTTTGTCCATTCACCCATGTCGGTGACAGCCCGTGCAGGGCGGTAGCAGTCGAACACGACCAGCGTCAGCCTTTCGGCAGCAATCACTTTCTGCACTCCCGAAAGCGCTTGCGCCGCTTGCCTAGTGAGGACGCATACCGGCGCATCGTAACCGCTTACCTTGCGATGCAGGAAATTTTCGAGGCCGGCATAGCGGATATCCTGCCGGATCGTCGGGTCGATGTCCGCAAGGCGGACGAAACCGGCCGGGAGGTCAGCGGCGGAGGCGGAGAGGATGATTGCGAACAACGTGGCAAGGACCGCGGCAATCTTTTGCAGGGCGCGCTTCGGCACACCCCCCTCTGGCCTGCCGGCCATCTCCCCCGCAAGGGGAGAGATTGGCAGCTCCGCCACCTCGCTTGCTCTCCAACCTTGGTGATTGGCGAAAACGATGGAGACATCCGATCTCCCCCCTTGCGGGGGAGATGGCCGGCAGGCCAGAGGGGGGTGCCTCGGAACAGGCATGGGTGAATATCCTGCTATCCGCCGACCTATGGAAAACCAATTCAGTTAATCGCTTGGCGCCGTCTATTCAACAAAAACCTTCACGCTGGCCGCGCGTCCCGCCGCGTCGATCACGGTCAGGGTCGAATAGCCGGCGCCGTCCGGCTGCCAGGTCGCGGTGCGCCGCCGGTCGATGCCGACCAGCGGCTTGCCGTTGGCCAACCAGCGGAATGGTGCGCGGCCGCCTTGCAGCTTGAGAACCAGCGGCGAGGCGTCGGCCGAGGAAGTGTCGAGATCGACGCGGGCACCGTCGGGCGGAAAGATGATGGTTGGCGCAGGTTCGGTCGGCGTCGCCTGCACCAGCCCATCGGTGCCGACGCCGAAGCGCGTCAGCGTCACCGGCAGCTCCTCGCGCTTCGGACGCCGGACGCCGGACGGCTGGCTTGGCAGCGGCACGGCGGCCAGGCCGGAACGGACAAAGCCTTCGAACAGGATGGGCGCTGCCGAGATGTAGCCGGACAGGCCGGGCACCGCGCCGGCGTCGGGGCGGCCGACCCACACGCCGAGCACATAGCGGCCGTCGAAGCCGACCGACCAGGCGTCGCGATAGCCGTAGGAGGTGCCGGTCTTGTAAGCGATGCCGCGTTGGGCGGCACCCTGGGGCGGCTTGACGCCCGACAGGATGTCGGTGATCTGCCAGGTCGCCTGATCATCGAGGATGGTGGTGGTTGAGCGTTCGGCATTCGCCGGCTCGGTGCCGTCATGCAGCGTGTGTGCCTTGCCGCCATTGGCAAGCCCGGTATAGAGCTGAACCAGGTCGCGCAGCGTCACCCCGACGCCGCCGAGGCCGATCGCCAGGCCGGGCGCTTCGTTGACGGGTAGGATAGGGGTCACATCGGCCTGGCGAAAGCGCGCCATCAGCCGAGCCGGGCCGACCGCGTCGAGCACGCGGATCGCCGGCACGTTGAGCGACAATTGCAGCGCCTGCCTGATGCTGACATCGCCCTGATAGCCCATGTCGAAGTTCTTCGGCCGGTAACCGGAGAAATCGGCTGGGCTGTCCTCGATCAGCGTCTCCTGCGCCACCAGGCCTTGTTCGAAGGCGAGGCCGTAGATGAACGGCTTCAGCGTCGAGCCAGGCGAGCGAACGACTTTGGTCATGTCGATCCAGCCCGAACGGCTGGCATCGAAGAAATCGGCGGAGCCGACCTCGCCAAGGATATCGCCGGTGCGGGAATCGGCCAGCACCATGGCCACCGAGAGGCGAGGGCCGAGCCTGGCGGCGGCATCCTTGGCCACCTGCTCCAGCCCTTCCTGGACACTCTTGCGGATCGTCAGTTGCAGCTTCTGGCCGGGGATTGCCTTGGGCAGCATCGCATAGGCCGCATGGGCAGCGAGTGCCGGCAAGGTGCGCCGCAGCCCCGACACATCGTCGAGCGCGGCTCGCGCGGCCTCGCGTTCGCCGAGCAGGCCCGCCGAGACCATGCGGGTCAGCACGCGGTCGCGGGCCGCATGGGCGACGTCGAGGTTGCGGTCGGGGCGCCGCTTTTCCGGCAATTGCGGCAACGCGACGAGCAGGGCCGCCTCCGAGACCGTCAGCCGCTTCGGCTCCTTGCCGAAATAGGCGAGCGAAGCGGCGCGCACACCTTCGAGATTGCCGCCATAGGGCGCCAGCGTCAGATAGCGTTCCAGGATCTCGCGCTTGGAAAGCCGCCGTTCGATCTGGACGGCGCGCAGCATCTGCTTGATCTTCGAGCCGAGGCTGCGGCTGTCGCGCGGTTCGATCAGCCGCGCGAGCTGCATCGACAGCGTCGAACCACCGGAGACGATATGGCCGCTGGTCGCGAACTGGCCGGCGGCACGCGCCAGTGCCAGCACGTCGACGCCTTGATGATCCCAGAAGCGCTTGTCCTCATAGGTGACCAGCATGTCTACGAACTGCTTGTCGACCTGGTCCAGGCTGGTAGCGAGCCGCCAGTAGCCGTCCGGCGTGGCGAAGGCGCGCAACAGCTGGCCGTCACGGTCCTGCACTTCGGTCGAGACCGTCAGCGCAATCGGCAGCGGCGGCGGAAAAGCGCGGTCGAGCTGCCAGAGGGCGGCGGCGGTGATTGCAGCGAGACCGGCGAAGGAGATGCTTGCGATGGCGGTGCGGTGAAGGAGCTTTCTTGAGAACATGGCGCTGCCCCTCATTGCCCTGCCGGGCATTTCTCCCCGTATAGTGACGGGGAGAAAGGAGCCTGCATCGAGGCTTTCGCCAGTTTCCAACGTTGAAAAACAGGTGCCGACGATCGCGACAGTCCCCTTCTCCCCGTCACTGTACGGGGAGAAGGTGCCGGCAGGCGGATGAGGGGCAGCACCAGCGTTCTGTTCATGATCGTCACCAACGGTGCCTTTACGGCGCCTTGACCTCCATCATGCCGGTGGCGGTGCGGGCCGAATATTGCGGCCGGTACATGTCCTCGATCGTTGCTGCCGGGTGGGCGTAGGTGCCCGGCGTCACCGCGCGCACGACGTAGGCGAGCGTGATATTGCGGTCGCCGTCGCCGTCGTTCGGATTGAATGCCGCAACGAAACGGTCGTCGCGGAATTCGAGATGGGCGGCATCGGTCTGCGCCAGCCAGGAGAAGTTCGTCAATTGGGCGCTGGAAACCAGGCCCGGATTGTCGATCTCGAAGCCGGCCGGCAACAGGTCGGTGATCAGCAGGCGCGAAGGCCAGGTGTTCTGCTCGTAAACCTTGAGCACGACGACATAGCGTTCGTTCTGCTTGACCTCCGTCACGTTGGCCTCTGTGCCGTCGAGCCTGTAGTAGGTACGGCTGATGGTAAAGCCATTGCCGCCGGCCGGCAGAGGCTGGATCGGCGAGGCCACGGTGGTGACGACCGCCTGCAGCGGATTTCTGCCGGTATTAACGATGGTCAGCGGACTGTCGGCCAGGTCGCTGCCGGCGATCTGGTCCGAATAACCGCCGGCGTGCGGTGCGCCGTTGACGGTCAGCGCGATCGAATCATTGCCGGCCTTCAGCGCGCGGGCCGCCAGCAGCATCCAGGACTCGTCCTGCGTGCTGGTCCACCTGGCGTCGGCGCGTTCCCTGGTCACCAGTTGGATCAGCGCCGGCACGATGGTCGGCACCGGCTTGCTTTCCGCGGCAAGCGCCAGGATCGCCGCGCCGTCACGCAGTGGCGAGCCATAGTCGGACCGGTAATAGTCATACTCGGGCGTCGACTTGGCCAGCTGCAGCGCGGCCTGGAAGGTTGCCTCCGAGCGCTGGGTGTCATCGTAGAGCGCGAGAGACGCCGCCAATTGGGCAACGGCCATCGGGCTGGTAAAGGCTTCGAGCTGGGTGTCGGCATAATAACGCAGATCGCCGACCGAGGCCTTCTTGTTGCGGGCAAGCACATAAAGCGCATAGGCGATCTCGCTGCCGCGATCCTGGACGTCCTGATCGTAGCCGATCGCGTTCTGCAGATTGCTCAGCGCCTGGTTCATCGCCAGAGCCGGCACGTCGTATTTCTGCTCGCGTGCTCGGGTCAGGAAATCGGTGACATAGGCGTCGAGCCACAGATCGCCGGAACCCGGACCCCACAGGCCGAAGCTGCCGGCCGAGGCCTGGTAGCTCAGCACCTTGTAGATGGCGTCCTGGACGCGGCCATGCAGATCGGGGTCGCTGGCCATGCCGATGCCGGAAGCCATCTCGTTGACGTAGAGAAGCGGCATGGCGCGGCTGGTGGTCTGTTCGGCGCAACCATAGGGATAGCGGTCGAGCGTCATCAGCAGCGACGGCACATCGAAGGCAGCCGCCTGCGAAACCCCGACGCTGACCGAAGCGCCATCGAGCAGGCTTGCCGCCAGCAGTTCCTTGTCGACGCGCAGCGCGCCGCCATTGCCCTTGAGGTCGACGACCATGCGGGTGGTCACCGGCAGTTGCGCCGGGCGCACCGGCACATAGAGCGTCTGCTCGACGGCGGTGCCGTCGGCATGCGCAAGCTTGATGGTGATCGAGGCGTTGCCCGCAGTCTGCGCAATCAATGGTACGGTCAGTGTCTGCCGCTTGCCTTTGGCCAGCGTCAGCTTTTCAGGCAAGGCGGCACTGCCGGTAGACAGGTCGCCCGTCGTGTCGATGGTCAGCTTGTAGTCGCCAGCGGGGCCGTCGGTGTCGGAGACGTCGAGCCGCATGACGGCGGAATCGCCGGGCGCCAGGAAGCGCGGCAGGCCGGCGGTGATCACCACCGGATCGCGCACGATGACGTCGGACTGGGCATGGCCGACGGCCTCCTTGGTCCAGGCGACGGCCATGACGCGCACGGTGCCGTTGAACTGCGGAATGTCGAAGTCGATCCGCGCCTTGCCGTCGGCATCGAGCTGGACCGGGCCGGAGAAGAAGGCGACCAGCTTTTCGGTCGGCGGACTGCCTTGCGATTGCATGTTGGCGCCATCGCCGCCGGTGCGCAGCTTACCGGTTGTGCCCAGCGAGCCGTCGATCAGCCGGCCATAGATGTCGCGAACCTCGAGACCGAGCATGCGCTGGCCGAAGAACCAGTTCTCCGGATCCGGCACCTTGTAGTTGGTCAGGTTGAGGATGCCGACGTCGACGGCCGCGATCATGACATAGGCGTTGGTGCCGGGCTGCACGCCGGCAACGGCGACCGGGATCGACAGCTGCTGGCGCGGCATGGTCTTGTCCGGCGGCGCCAGGCTGACGGCAAGCTTGCGCGAGCCGGGATCGAGCTTCAGCCATTTGACGCCGATGGCGCGCGCCGGCATGCGTGTCTCTTGCGCATCGCCCGGCCTGAACAGCGTTGCCGTGACGTAGGCGCCGGCACCCCAGTCGTCGCCGACCGGGATATCGACGGTGCTGCCGCCGGCCGGCACGCTGGCGGTGACGGTCTTCAGGAGCTTGTCGGCGCCGATGGTGACGAGCAGCTCGCCGGCAAAGTGCGGCGACACTTTGAGCTTGGCCACTTCACCCGCCGCATAGGTATCCTTGTCGAGGGCGATCTCGAGGCCGTCGGGCGTTTCGGTGGTGGTGGAACTGACATACCAGCCGGCGTCGAACTCGTAACTGGTGGCCGGGCCTTCCGGATCCGCTGTCTCGATCTCGAGCCGGTAGCGGCCCCAGTCGACCGGCAGCGACACCGTCGCCTCGCCATCGGTGCTCAGGTCGACCTGGCCGTTGGCCACCGCCTTGGTGAAGGTGACCGGCTCATAGTTCCAGGAGTTGCTCGAGCGGTACCACTGGTAGCTACGCTCCACCTTGACCAGCGACCACTGCGCGCCCTTCAGCGCCTCACGCTTGCCGTCTGGGTCGACAGCGATCAGGCTGAACTTGGCCGTGCCGCCTTGCGGCACCTCGTCGTCGTCGAAATCCGGGCGGATGCCGATCATGTGGCCCTGCGGGCGTATGCCGATGTTCAGCGAGCGCTCGATCGCACGGCCGCCGGTTTCACGCATCCTGACCGTGACCTTTGCATCGACCAGCTTGGTGGTGGATGGCAATTGATCGACGGAAACCGGGAAGGTCGCCTTGCCGTCCTCGCCGACCACCGGCAGGCCGGTGAAGGGCGTCACCGTCGGTTCGGCCGACTGTTCGTCGGCCAGACCGAAGGAATAGCCCTTGAAGCGGTCCCAGTCGCGGCCGGTCGACAGCGTCAATTCGCCTTCGAGCGCGAGGCCCGCCGCCGGCGCGCCGTAGAGAAAGCGGCCGTCGACGGTGATGTTGGCGGTCTCGCCCTGGGCGATCTCCTGCTTGTCGGAGGACAGGTCGAACTCGATGCGATCCGGTACGAAGTCCTCGACCAGGAACATCTGGCTGGCGACTGCCGCCTGCTTGGGATCGGTATGGATCGCCACCGTCCAGGTGCCGCGCATGGCGTTGGGTTCCAGCGGCAGGTCGACCGCGTGACCGCCGGCCGATGCGCCATCGCTGACGATGCGGCGGTCCTCGACGCCGTCGGGCCGCGAGAAGATGAAGGTCAGCGGCAGATTCTCGACCGCCTTGGCGGCACTGTCGCGGGCAAGGGCCGCGACATGGACATCTTCGCCGGCGCGGTAGATGCCGCGCTCGGTCCAGGCATAGACGTCGAGCGCGCCAGGTGCCGGCCGTCCGGCGACGCCACGGTCGGACAGGTCGAAGCCGGCCCGGCCCATATCGAGGAAGACGAAATCGTCGTCGCCCTGTTTGGCCATCAGCACGGCCGGGGCCATGCCGCTGTCGCCGCGCGTCAGGCCGGGATTGAACACCGCCCGCCCTTCCGCGTCGGTGGTCGCGGTGCCGAGGATTTCATTGTTTCTGGCCAGCAGCGTCAGCTCGGCGCCGGCGATCGGTCTGGCGGTTGCGAGCGAACGGGCAAAGACATTCAGCCCATCCTGTCCGGTATAGGTCGACAGGCCGATATCGGAGACGACGAACCATTGCGTGGCGTGCGAATCATAGTCGTCGCTGCGATCGTCGACGGCTTGTGCGGTCAGCACATAGACGCCGGGCTTGCGCTTCGGCAACGCCTCGTCGATGGGGAAGGAGGTGGTGACTTCCTTGTTGAGGTCGTTGGCGATGTCGAGCTGGCCTTGCCAGACCGGCTCGCCCATCTGTTCGGAGATGTTCGAAATATCGTAGCCGTCGAGTTGGCGCAGGAACTGATATCCCGACAGAAGCTGGGCCAGCGAGCGGTCGCCGATGCGGAAGAGCTTCATTTCGGCGGCATTCATGTTGACGGTGACGACCGGTATGCCGCGGCGTGCGCCGGCGGGCAGCACGAAGCTGTCGCCGGTGAAGCGGGCCGAAGGCGCGCGGTCCTGCACGTAGATCGACAGAACCACCGGTGCCGCGGTGACCTCGCCAATGGCGGCCGGCAGACCGGCGCGGAAGGTCACGTCATAATGTTGGCCGTGCTCGAGCCCTTCGACGCAGATCTGCTTGTCCTTGGCGTCGACGCCCTTGGGAGCGGCGTTGTCGACGGTAACGAACTGCGAGTAATCGACGCCGGTCTTGACCAGTTCCTCGGAGAACTGCGCGCAGATGCGTGGCGCGCTGGTGTCGGCATCGACGGTATGATCGATGACGCGGAAGCCCTTGCGGGCCTTGAGATCCTGGTAGGCGGCCCTGACTCCCGGCGAATTGACGAGAGCGAGACTCGCCTCGTAGGCCTGCAGGGCCGGCCTGTAGAGATCGCGGCGATCAAGGCCGTCCCCGAGCAGGGCCAGCACGTCGGCGCGCGTCTTTGTGGTGCGCAGCAATTTGTAGGCGTTGAAGGCGGCGGAAGTGGCGTTCGCCGGCAGCGTCGACGGCTCCGAACTGTTGGCGGTCGGATGGACGGCAAGCGTTTCGCGCGCCAGCTCGAGCCAGAGCTGGCCATCATCAGGCAACACCGAAACCGCCGCCTCGTATTTGTTCATGGCCGAGCGATGATCGCCCGTCAGCGCCGACTGTTCGGCGGCGGCCCTCAGCGCCGTCAGCCCCTCGGTCGGCTTGACGTAGGTCGGGCTAGTGAGCTTGTTGCGGTACTGCTGGGCCTGGTCGGCCATCCAGTTGGGGAAGAAGGCGAGTTCGGGTGGCGCGCGGATGTCGGGATCGCCATCGATGTTGACGACCTTGCCGGCGACGGCGCCGCCGAAGGGTTTCAACGAATTGTAATCGGATTTAAGGAAGCACCATTTGGCCTTGAGGTTGTAGGTGAAGGCGCGGCAGGCCGGGTCGCCGAGGCAGGTGGTCTTGCACTGGTCGAGGCTGACATTCTGGTCGGATCTGAGATCGAAACCGAAATAATCGGAATTGTCCGATGTCACCACCCGCCGGGCTTCGGCCGCTTGCGCGACACCGCTCCAGGCAAAAAAGAGAAGGAAAAGAATCGATAGACCACGAGCCGCGCGCATTGCCATAAACCCCTCCAGACAAGTGCTTACGTCCAGAAATGTTCAAGCTTCAGTCGCGCTTGTCAACATCAGGACGCGGCAGGATCCGCCTGCCAACGGTTTGCTTTCCGGCCGATGACCGGTAGTAGCTCCATAGGACAGGGGATCACGCTTTCTTGCGGCGACGCAGAAGGTGTGAGTTCCAAGCCCTGTCTATTTCAGCAATTGGATTGTGGCCCCTTTACGAGTGCTTCAGAACTTCATTCCAATTTTAGGTTTGCGGGTTAGGCTAGGAGCGTAATGCCGGCGTATGAAAGGCAGATGTCGGGAGGAACCGCGCCACGGCGCGCGCTTTCGCGCGCCCTGCTTTTCGCATTGTTGTGCTCGACGGCACTTGTTGCCGAAACCGGAAGTGCGGCAGCCTTCGAGATTTTCGGCATCAAGCTGTGGGGATCCAAAGACGAAGATGCCGATATCGTCGACCCGCTGCGCTATGCGGTGACGATCGAGGCGCCGGACGCCGACAAGGATCTCGTCGAGAAGCTCGAAAACGCCTCGGCGCTGAAGGCCGACGAGGAACACCCGGTATCCGGTTCTCTCGGCCTGCTGGCCAAGGCGCGCAGCGACCGTGAGCAACTTGTCGCCGCGCTCTACGCGGACGCCCGCTACGAGGGTGTCGTCACCATCACTATTCAGGGCAAGCCGCTCGACGATCTGCCGCCCGATGCCGAGTTTTCGGGTCCGCAGCCGATACCGGTGGTGATCAGCATAGCGGCCGGGCCGAAATTCACGCTTGGCAACATCAGGCTGAAAGGCGATGCGGCGGGGCTGGCAAGTGCCGATTTCGGCCTGATCGCCGGGGGTGACGCCAGTTCGGGCGCCGTGCTCAAGGCCGAGGCGGCGATCGTGCGGGCACTCAAGCAAGAAGGCAGGCCGCTGGCCAAGGTGACGGGCCGCGAGATCGTCGCCGAGCACGCCGGTTCGACGCTCGACGTGACGCTCACCGTCGCGGCCGGGCCGGTCGCCGGCTATGGCGACACCACTGTCGAGGGCACCGAAAAGGTCGACCGCGACTTCACCGAATATATGACCGGCCTGAAGCGCGGCCGCCAGTATTCGCCCGATGAGATCGACGATGCGCGCGACCGGCTGCTCGGGCTCGAGGTCTTCAACAGCGTGACGGTGAAGGAAGCCGACGCGCTCGACGCCGAGGGCAATATCCCGATCGGTGTCGAGGTCAGCGAACGCAAGCCACGCTATTTCGGCATTGGCGGCAGCTTCTCAAATACCGAAGGGCTGGGCCTCGAAGGCTATTGGGGGCACCGCAATCTGTTTGGCCGCGCCGAAAAGCTGCGCATCGACGGCAAGATCAGCGGCATCGGCAGCAACGACTTGACCCAGCTCAATTACAATGCCGGCGTCATGTTCGAAAAGCCGGGCGTCGTCGGGCCGGCGTCGAAATTCATTGCCAGCGTCAATACCGTTTTGGAGCACCCCGACGCCTACGACCATTTCTCGGTCAAGGGCAGCACCGGCCTATCCTACGAACTCGACAAGAAGCAGACGGTTTCCGCGCAAGTCGCGCTGGACTATTCGAGGATCCACGACGCTTTCGGCAAGCACACCTATCTGATCGCCAGCATTCCACTGCAATATGTCTACGATAATCGCGACAGCAAGCTCAATCCGACCCGCGGCTTCAGGGTGCTGGCCTATGGCGAGCCGAGCTACGACATTTTGAGCGGGGCTGCGTTCGTCAAGCTGAAGGGCGAGGGGTCGGCCTACCAGTCGCTCGATTCGGCCTCGAAATTCGTTTTCGCCGAACGTGTCGCCATCGGCTCGATCATCGGCGCCGGTCTTCAAGATGTTCCGGCAGATCGACGCTTCTACTCAGGCGGCGGCGGTTCGGTGCGCGGCTATGCCTATCAAGGCATAGGCCCGAAGGACAGCAACGGAGAGCCGATCGGCGGGCTTTCCTTCTTCGAGACCTCGGTCGAAATGCGCATCGCCGTCACCGACAAGATCGGCGTCGTGCCGTTCGTCGATGCCGGCACGGTGTCGACCAGGCAGGTCCCCGATTTTTCAGACATGAAGGTCGGCGCGGGTGTAGGCTTGCGCTATCTGACGGCGTTCGGGCCGCTGCGCATCGACGCGGCAGTGCCGCTCAACCGCGGCCCCGACGATCCTCATTTCGGCATTTATGCCGGCATCGGCCAGGCATTCTGATGGCAATATTCAAGCGCATCCTCCGTATCCTTTTCTACACGCTGCTCATCGTCGCGGCAGCGGCGGTGGGGGCGCTCGTCGTGTTGACCAAAACCGAGGGCGGCCGCGAAAACCTTGCCGGCATCATCTCGACCATGGCCTCGACCGGTGATCGCAAGGTCACTGTCGTCGGCATCGACGGCATCTGGTCGGGCGCGCTGAGGGTCGATCATGTCGTTCTGGAGGATCGCGAAGGCGCCTGGATGGTGGCACGCAAGGTGGCCGTCGACTGGTCGCCGCTGGCACTCCTGTCGAAGAGCTTCAGCGCCGATCGCATCGGGGCAGAGCGTATCGAGTTGGCAAGGCTGCCGGTGGCCAGTACACAGCCGAGCCAAGGCGGAGCGACGACGCTGCCGGTTTCCATCGACGTCAGGCAACTCGACCTTCCCGAAATCGCGCTCGGGCAGGCTCTGGCCGGCAGCGGTGTCGCCGAACTTGCAGCCAAGGGGGCACTCAAGGCGGACGCCTCACCGTTGGCGATCGAGACCAACCTCAAGATCGTTCGCCATGACGGCAAGCAAGGCATGGTCGACGCCAAAGCCCATTTCGCGCCGGCCGACAACAAACTCGATCTCGACCTTAAGGCATCCGAGCCGGCCGGCGGCATCATCGCCAACCTGCTCAACCTGCCGGGCGCGCCGCCGGTCAACATTGTCGTTTCCGGCACCGGACCGCTCGCCAACTGGAATGGCATCGGGACCTTCGTTGTCGACGGCCGGATCGTCACCCAGCTTACCGGTCGCCATCAACTCACCGACAAGGGTCATTATGTCGAGGCCAATGGCGATGGCGAATTCGAGCGCTTCCTGCCCGAAACCCTGAAACCGCTGTTTGCCGGCAAGACCAGCTTCGACCTCGCCGGCACAGCGACCGCGGCCGGCGGCGTCGATGTCGAGCGCGCCAATATCGACAGCGGCGCCATCCACGCTACCGCCGCTGGCATTGTCGATCCGAACGGCACCAGCGACCTTTCGGTGAAGCTCGCCGCAAAGGGGCCGCCGATCGTGCTCAGCCTCGGCAGCGAGGCGCAGCCGATAACCGTGGCGATCAAGGATGCCACGGCCCGCGCTTTCGGCGATGGCAAGGCGCCGATGGTGGATATCGGCGCGTCGCTGGTCTCGGTGGTGGCGGGCGGCACGCGGGTGGACGACCTGATCGGGCAAGTGCATTCCGACGGCTTCGACATCCAGAACCGTAGCGGGCCCGTCACCATCAAGCTGACGGCGGCCGGCCTGAACACCGACGTCGCGACCTTGGCGCCGCTGGTAACGGGCAGGGTCAGCGCCGGTCTCGCCGGCTCGGTCAGCAAGGAACAGGTCGTCGTCGACGAAGGCACGCTGCGCAGCGACGCCCTCAATGCGTCCGTGACGGCCACAGTAGCGCTTGCCGATCTGTCGATGACGCTCAAAATGAATGCCGACGCGGCCTCGACGGCGCTGCCGCCCCAGATCAGCTCGGTTCTCGGCCAGCGCGTGCAGTTTTCCGCAACCGCGACACGCGACCCGGATGGTGCGTTCGCCGCCAACGCATTGCAACTCACCTCAGGCACGCTTAGCGCCAGCGGCACCGCCAGTGCGCAGGGCACCGATATCCGGGCCGATATCAAAGGCACGCTGGGCGACGTGTCGGTGCTGTCGCCGCTGGTCGGCGCCAAGGTCGGCGGCGCGGTCGGTTTCGCGCTGACCGCAAGCGGCGCGCGCAGCGCACCGAATTTCTCGGTTTCGGCCAACAGCGACAGCCTGACGGCGTCCGGTCATGCTGTGAAGCAGATCAAGCTGAGTGCGAGCGGCAAGGCCGATATCGCCAGTCCCGCCGCCGATGTCTCGCTGACCGGCTCGGTCGACGACCAGCCGCTCGACCTCAAGGCATCGCTGGTAACAACCGACGGCAAGCGCTCCATCAATGGACTTGCCGTCTCGTTGGCCGACAACAGGGTCTCCGGCGACCTCGGGCTCGACGACAACCTGCTGCCGCTCGGCACGTTGACCCTCGATGCCGCCGATATTGCTCCGCTGGCCAGACTTGCCGGCCAAACGGTAGCCGGCGACGTGCGCGGCACCATCCGCTTTGCGAACGACGACGGAGCGCCGACGGTCGCGATCGATGCGACGAGCACCGCGGTCTCGCGCGGCGAACTGGCGGCAAAGACAATCGCTGTCAACGCGCTGGTCGCCAATTATCTCAGTGCACCGGCAATCTCCGGCAAGATCAAGGCCGACTCGATCACCTCCGGAATCACGGTGATCAGCGGCATCGATGTCGACCTGAAGCGCAATGGCGACTGGACCGGCTTTACCGGCGGCGCCACGGTCGCCAGCATTCCGGCCAGCGCGTCCGGGCGGGTCAGGGTGGCGAACGGCACCACCAGCATCGAGCTTGCCTCGGGCGAGGCGACCATCCGCGGCATCAAGACAGCTATCGCGCAGCCATCGGCGCTAACAATCGCCAATGGCATGGTGAGCATAGAGAAACTGGCGCTCGGTGTCGGCGGCGGTTCGGTTGCTGTGTCGGGTACGGCTGGCCAGACGCTCGATCTCGCTGCCACCTTGTCGGCGCTGCCGGCAGCACTTGCCAATGATTTTTCACCAGGCCTCGATGCCGTGGGCGCGCTCAGCGGCACCGCGCAGGTCACGGGATCGTCGGCTGCCCCAGATATTCGCTTCAACGCCCGGCTCAGCGGCGCCGAAACCAGCCAGACCCGGCAGGCTGGGCTCGGGCCGCTCAATCTCGATGCGGCAGGCCATTTCTCGTCGGCCAGCGGCCTCGCCATCGAGCAGGCGACGCTTGCCGGCGAGAAAATCTCCGGCAAGGCAGCCGGCACCATCAATCCGAATGGCGCCAGCGATTTCTCGCTCGACCTCGCATCCACCGGCCCGAGTCTGCCGCTGTCGCTCGGCAGCAAGGCGAGCCCGATCAAGCTCGAGCTGCAGGCACTGTCGTTGAAGGCGGCCGGGCAGGGCACCCAGCCGAAGCTCGACATCTCCGCGACGCTGCCATCGGCCGCCACCAATCTAGCTAAGATCGAGGGCATCACGCTTGCGCTGCACTCCGACCGCTTCGACGTGAAAGCCCGGAGCGGGCCGATCTCCGGCTCGGTGATCGCTGAAAAAATCGGCCTCGACAATCCGACCATCGCGCCGCTGATCGCCGGCAAGGTCACCGCCAAACTCGCCGGCAGCCTTGCCGCCGATGCCATCGTCGTCGATAGCGGCACGGTGACCAGCGACGCGTTGAACAGCGGCTTCAACGGGCGGGTCTCGCTGGCCGACGGCGCCATCGACCTCAATGTCAAGGCGGACGCCGCCTCGGCGGCACTGCCGGGGGCGGTGCGTGGCGTGCTCGCCGAGCGAACGCAATTCAGTGCCGCGCTGAAGCGTGACGCCAACGGCAATGTCATCGCCAACACAGTCAGGCTGTCGTCTGGTTCGCTGACGGCAGGCGGGCAGGCGAGCCTTGCCGACAACAAGCTCAGCGCCGACGTCAAAGGCGCGCTGGGCGACGTCTCGCTGCTATCCAAGGACGCTCAAGGCGCCATTTCTTTCGCGCTGAATGCGCAAGGCGCCAGCACCGCGCCGGATCTGTCGCTGACTGTCAACAGCGACAAGCTTTCGGTGGCCGCACGCGAGATCACCGGGCTGAAGCTCACCGCCACCGGCAAGGCTGATGCCGCCAACCCGGCTGCGAATGTGCAACTCACCGGAAATGTCGGCGGCCAACCGCTGCAGGGCAGCGCTGTGCTGGCGACATCGGACGGCAAACGCGCCATCAACGGGCTTTTGCTGTCGCTCGGCAAGAACCGTGTCTCCGGCGACCTGGCGCTCGACGATGCCTTTGTGCCAGCCGGCACCGTGGCACTCGACCTGCCCGATATCGGTCCGCTTGCGGCCCTGGCACTGGAAAAGGCCGATGGCGATGTACGCGGCACGATCGCCTTCTCCAAGGCGGGCACCGTGCCACAGGTCGCCGTCAAGGCGACAACGGCCTCGATCTCGCGCGGCGATGTCTCGGCCAAGGCCGTGAGCATCGATGCGCTGATCGCCAACTATCTGGCGGCACCGGTGATCTCGGGCAAAATCCGTGCCGAGAGCGTAACTTCCGGCGGCACGGCTATTCGGGGCGTCAACGTCGATCTCAAGCGCGACGGCGAATGGACCGGCTTTTCCGGTGGCGCCTCCGTCAAGGATATTCCGCTGAAGGCCGCCGGCCGGGTCAAGGCAGTCAAGGGTACGACGACGGTCGAACTTGCCTCCGGCGAGGCGACCATCCGCGGCATCAAGGCGGCCATCGCCCAGGCCTCGACCATCAACATCGCTAATGGAGTGACCAGCCTCGACAGGCTGGTGCTCAACCTCGGCGGCGGCACGGCGACGGTCACGGGCAAGGCTGGGCAAGCGCTCGACCTCAACGCGACGCTGGCGCGCGTACCGATCTCGATAGCCAACAGTTTTTCGCCGGGCCTCGATGCCGCCGGTTCCATCTCGGGCACTGTGAAGGTGACGGGCGTGCCGGCCAATCCGGCCGTTGCCTTCAAGATTGACGCCGCAGGCGTTCAGACGTCGCAGACCCGTGGTGCAGGTTTCGGCGGCATGGGCGTTTCATCCTCAGGTACGTATTCGGGCAACAGACTGACGTTCGACGCCAACATGAGCGATGCCGCTGGCCTCGGCCTCAAGGGCGGCGGCACGATGACGACATCAGGCGCGCCCACCCTTGATCTCAATTTTTCCGGCAAGGTGCCGTTCGCCTTTCTCACCAGGACACTCGCCGCACAAGGCCTGTCCTTGAGCGGCACGGCCGACGTCGATCTGCAGGTACGCGGCCCGGCGACGTCGCCGGTGATCTCAGGCACAGTCCGCACGTCAGGCGCCCGCCTGCTCGACGCGCGCTCGGGGCTTGCGATCAACGACATCACTGCCGACGTCGCCATCGGTGGCGGCGTGGCAAGGATCAATCGCCTGACCGGCACGCCGTCGACGCGCGGCAGCCTTTCGGCCAGCGGCACCGTCGGCATCGATCCGGCTAAGGGCTTTCCGGCCGATCTGTCGATCAAGCTCGTCGACGGCCGCTATACCGACGGCAAGGTGGTCACCGCCAATCTTGGCGGCGACCTGACCGTCAAGGGACCGCTCACCTCCGCGCCGGTGATTTCCGGTACCGTCAATCTGGCCAAGACCGTCATCACCGTACCCGAAAAGCTGCCCGGTTCGCTGGCCGAGCTCAACGTCAAGCACAAGAATGCGCCGGCCGCCGTGCGTGCGCAGGACAAGGCGTTGCGCCCGGCCGCAGCAAGCAACGGCAGTGGAGGCAGCGGCCTCAACCTCGACGTCACGGTCAATGCGCCGAGCCAGATCTTCATCCAGGGCAGGGGTGTCGACGCCGAGCTCGGCGGTTCGCTGCGGCTGACCGGTCCGGCATCGTCACCCCAGGCGATCGGCACCTTCACCTTGCGGCGCGGGCGGCTGACGATCCTTGCCAAGCGGCTGACCTTCACCGAAGGCACAGTCGGCTTCTCCGGCTCTCTGGTGCCCTACCTCAACCTTACGGCGCAATCGAAGACGACCAGCGCCACCGTGACCATCGTGGTGTCGGGCGAGGCGAACAACCCGAAATTCAGCTTCTCCTCGGTACCTGCGCTGCCGGAGGACGAGGTGCTGGCGCAGCTGATCTTCGGCCGTTCGATGTCGAACCTGTCGCCGCTGCAGATCGCGCAGCTTGCCGAGGCTGCCGGACAACTGGCCGGCGTCGGCGGCTCGACCTCCCTGCTGCAGAACCTGCGCAGCGCGATCGGCGTCGACGATCTCGACGTAATCACCGACGAACAGGGCGGCACCGCCGTCTCGGCGGGCAAGTATCTCAACGACCGCACCTACGTGACGATCCAGAAGGGCGATAGGCCGGGTTCGGGCAAGGCAACCGTCGATCTCGACGTTGGGCGCGGCGTCAAGCTGCGTGGTGAGGCAACCGACGCCGGCGAAGCCAAAGGCGGTGTTTTCTACGAACGAGAATATTGAAACAGGCCGTTCGCGCAGGACAGTTGGTCTCCGAAGAACGAGCGGCGCAGCGGCGAATGTCCCAGTTTAATCGCCCGTTGAGATTTCGGACGAAATCCCTGGCGCAGTAGCAAATTTGCGCCAAGACTGTCGTTATCGCGCGAACCGCCCTGCTTTCAAAGTTGCACATTCCTTAGCATGTTCCCAATCCGCGCCGTCTTTGACATCATGGCGCGAATGCGGAATGTTAAAAGGCAGAAAGCCAACAATGGGAGTTAGTCATGACGATCTACAAGAGTAACGGCGACCGCGTTCCCGATCACATCCTAGCCATGGCCGAAGACGCCAAGGCAGGCAAGATGGATCGTCGCGAATTTCTGGCTCTCGCCAGCGTCTTCGGCGCGTCGACGGCGATGGCCTATGGCATGCTTGGCCTTGCAGACCCGACGCCGGCCAGGGCGGAAGAGGTCCAGGGCAAGAAAGGCGGCGTATTGAAGGTCGCGCAATGGATCAAGGATCCGAAGGATCCGCGCAAGTCCGACTGGTCGGAAATCGCCAATGCCGAGCGTCAGGCGCTCGAGCCGCTGGTCAAATATACAACCGAATATACATTCCGCCCCTATCTGCTGGAGAGCTGGGACGTGAATGACGACGCTACCGAATACACGCTGCATGTGCGCAAGGGCGTCACCTGGAACAACGGCGATCCGTTCACCGCAGACGACGTCATCTTCAACCTCAAGCGTTGGGCCGACAAGAAGGCCGAAGGCAATTCCATGCCCGGTCGCCTCGGTTCTCTGGTCAAGGACGACAAGCTGGATGAGAGCGCGGTGACCAAGGTCGATGACCACACGATCAAGCTGACGCTCAGCAAGCCGGATATCGCCCTCATTCCCAACGTGTGCGACTATCCCGGCCTCATTGTCCACAAGACGTTCGACGAAAAAGGCGGCGACTTCAAGTCCTGCCCGATCGGCACCGGGCCGTTCGAGCTCGTCTCCTACGATGTCGGCCAGAAAGTGGTCTACAAGCGCCGCGAAGACAACAAATGGTGGGATGGTGACGTCTTCCTCGACGGCATCGAGTTCATCGACTACGGCACCGATCCGGCGGCGATGGTCAGCGCTTTCGAAGCTGGCGAAGTCCATACCAATTTCGAAACGTCAGCCGACTATGTGTCGATCCTCGACGGCATGGACCTGGTGAAGTCGGAGATCGTCACCGCGTCGACGATCGTCTGTCGCACCAATGTGACCAACAAGCCTTACGGCGACCAGAAGGTTCGCAACGCCCTGCAGCTCGCAGTCGACAACAATGTCGTCCTCCAGCTCGGCTACGGCAATGCCGGCACGGTTGCCGAAAACCACCATGTCGCCCCGATCCATCCGGAATACTACGAATTGCCGAAGGTTGCTCGCGACCCGGCCAAGGCAAAGGCGCTGATGGCGGAAGCCGGCCAGGCCGATTTCGAGCACGAGCTGATCACGGTCGACGAGGATTGGCACAAGAACACAGGCGATGCGATCGCCGCGCAGATGCGCGACGCCGGCATCAAGGTGAAGCGTACGGTGCTGCCGGGTTCGACGTTCTGGAACGACTGGACGAAGTATCCGCTGTCGATGACCAACTGGAACATGCGGCCGCTCGGCGTCCAGGTTCTGGCGATCGGCTATCGCACAGGTGAAGCCTGGAACGAGACGGCCTGGTCGAATCCGGAGTGGGACGCCAAGCTCAACGCTGCGCTGGCAGTTGCCGACGCCGCCAAGCGCAAGGAAATGATGAAGGATATCGAGCAGATCCTGCAGGATTCCGGCATTATCATCCAGCCTTATTGGCGCAAGCTCTACAGCCATTCGGTCAAGGCGGTGCAGAACTACAAGATGCACCCGACCTTCGAGCGTGACTACGGCAAGGTCTGGCTCGAACAGGCCTGACCGGACGATCCGGAAAGGGGCGTCTCGCCCCTTTCCCTCGCTCTTTGCATGGTCCTTGGACCGGAAGTCGGCGCAGCAAAAAGTTGCGGACTCTTCGGCCTGGGTCTGCAATAAAAAGGGTATTGCATCTGGGACTGGTCTGAAGGCTTGTTCTGCCGCTGACGGCAGGGCACGGCTTGCAAACCGGTTCGAACCCCCAACCCGACCGGCAGGGGACCGCCATGCTTTCTTTCGTAATCAGGCGTCTCGGCACCATGGCATTGACGATGCTGTGTCTGACGATGATCGTCTTTTTCCTGGTCAATCTCGGGCCCAATCTGAAAAAGCTGGCGATCAGCCAGACCGAAATGCACACCTCGGCCGAGCAGCTTGAAGCTTGGCTGGTCAACCATGGCTATCGGCAGAATTTCTTTGTCCGCTATGGCCAATGGCTGGGTGTGGTGCCCAAGCAGCCGGTTACCGACCCGGCGACCGGCAAGCCGGCGCAGCGTTTCTCCTTCTGCAACGATCCGGTCGTGCCGACATTCTCCGGCATCCTGCAAGGCGATTTCGGTTGCTCGACCAAGTTCAAGACGACGGTCGCTTCGAAACTCTTTCCGGCGCTCAGTGCCACCGGCATCCTGATGCTCTGCGTGCTGGCCGTAATGGTGCCGATCTCGCTTTTGATTGGCATCCTCGCCGGCATGCGCGAGGGCTCACGCACCGACCGTACATTGTCGGTGGCTTCGATCGCCTCGACGGCGACGCCCGAATATGTTTCGGGCGTCATCTTCACCGTCATCTTCGCCTCCTGGCTCGGCGTACTGAACGGTTCGGCGGCCTCGGCCAGCCAGGGCATCACCTTCTACAATTTCACCTTGCCGGTGATGACGCTGGCGATCTACGGCATCGGCTACATCGCCCGCATGACCCGAGCCTCGATGGTCGAGGTGATGACGCAACAGTATATCCGCACCGCCCGGCTCAAGGGCCTCTCCTTCGGCAGCGTGGTGATAAAGCACGCTCTGCGCAACGCGCTGATCGCACCGTTCACGGTCATCATGCTACAGTTTCCCTGGCTGCTCACCGGCGTCGTCATCGTCGAGGTGATGTTCCGCTACCAGGGGTTCGGCTACACGCTGGTCGAGGCCGCCGGCAACAACGACATCGATCTTCTGCTCGGCTGCTCGCTGGTCTCGGTGTTTATCGTCCTGATCACACAGCTCATCTCCGATGTCGGCTACGCGTTCCTCAATCCGCGCATCAGAGTTCAATAGGAGACCGGCGGATGCAGGTCGAATATCTCAGCGCCTTCAACGTCGTACTCGGCGTGCTTACCCGCTTCTGGCCGGTCTGGATCGCTCTCGCCCTGGTGATGGGGACGAGCTTCGGCTACAAGAAGAAGCTAGGCCTTTACGGCCAGCTTTTCGACAGCGGCGTCGGCATCGTTGGCGTCGGCATCTGCCTGTTCTGGCTGTTTACGGCGATCTTCGCGTCGACCATCTCGCCCTTCGATCCGCTCGCCCAAGTGCCGATCATGAAGGACGCGCTGCCGGGCGCGATCGAGCCGGCGTCGAAACTTGTATATTATTTCGGCGGCGACAAGCTCGCCCGCGACGTGTTCTCCCGCATGGTCTATGGCAGCCAGATCGTGCTGATCATCGCGCCGGCGGCGACCGGTTTTGCACTGATGGTCGGCATAACGCTCGGCCTGCCGGCCGGCTATTATGGCGGCAAGATCGATACGGTGCTGTCCTTCCTCGCCAACCTTGTGCTGGCCTTCCCGGTGATCCTGCTGTTCTACCTGCTGGTGACGCCGGGCATCATGGACACGCCGATCCCCTACGCGATGGCCGGGCTGTTCTTCCTATTTCCGATCATCTTCTTCAGCGTGCTGTTCTGGACGCGCTACAAGAACCGACCCGACCGCCTCTATATCCTGCTTGGCCTGACGTTGGTGGTTGGCGGCTGGATCTATGCCGGCCTTGTCTTCGATGCCGATCCGTTCAAGATCATCCATATCGATCCCAACCAGCTCAACATCTTCGTGGCGGTGGTGTTCGCCTCCAGCCCGGGCGTGTTCCGCATCGTGCGCGGCCTGGTCATGGACATCAAAACGCGCGACTATGTTGCGGCGGCGCAGACGCGGGGTGAATCGCCCTGGTACATCATGCTGTGGGAGATATTGCCCAATGCGCGCGGGCCGCTGATCGTCGACGCCTGCCTGCGCATCGGCTACACTACGATCCTGCTCGGCACACTCGGCTATTTCGGGCTGGGACTGGCGCCGGAAAGTCCGGACTGGGGCACGGCGATCAAGGATGCCAGCCGGCTGCTGCGCTCCTTCATCCACCCGGCGCTGCCGCCGACGATCGCATTGATGTCGTTCGTGCTCGGCCTCAACCTCCTGGCGGATTCGCTGCGCGAACAGTCGATGAAAGATTGATACCGGGAAAGATCGATGCCGGGTTCGGCCCGACATGCCTGAAGAACAAGGATTGGAGCGACCCATGAATGAGGCAGTTCGAAATCCCGCCAAGCCGACCAATGGGCCGACCAATGGGCCGATCATCGAGATCGAGAACCTGTCGATCTCCTTCTTCACCCGCAAGGGCGAGATCCCGGCCGTCATGGATTTTTCCTGCACGGTCATGCCTGGCGAGGCAATGGGTATTGTCGGCGAATCCGGCTGCGGCAAGTCGACCGTGTCGCTCGGTATCATGCGTGACCTCTCCAACATCGGAAAGATCGTCGGCGGAAAGATCAAGTTCCAGGGCAAGGACATGGGAGAACTGTCCGACGAGGAACTGCGCGCTATCCGCGGCAACAAGATCGCCATGATCTACCAGGAGCCAATGGCCAGCCTCAACCCCGCGATGAAGGTCGGCCAGCAGCTGATGGAAGTGCCGCTGATCCACGACAAGGTGTCGAAGGACGAAGCTTACAAACGCGCTTTGGAAATGGTGCGCGCGGTGAAGCTGCCGGATCCCGAGCGCATGATGCGTTCCTACCCGCACCAGCTTTCCGGCGGCCAGCAGCAGCGCATCGTCATTGCCATGGCGCTGCTGTCGAAGCCGGCGCTGCTTCTGCTCGACGAGCCGACGACAGCGCTCGACGTGACGGTTGAGGCCGGTATCGTCGACCTGGTCAAGGGGCTGGGCGAGAAGTTCGGCACCTCGATGATCTTCGTGTCGCACAATCTGGGCCTGATCCTGGAGACCTGCGACCGCATCACGGTGATGTATTCGGGCGAAGCGGTGGAGACGGGCAAGATCAAGGACGTCTTCGACCGGATGCGCCATCCCTACACGCAAGGCCTGTTCCGCTCGATCCCATTGCCGGGCGCCGACAAGAATTCGCGGCCGCTAATATCCATCCCGGGTCAGTTGCCGCTACCGCACGAGCGGCCGAAGGGCTGCAATTTCGGCCCGCGCTGCCACCATTTCGTCGAGGGCGTCTGCAACGCCGCCGAAATTCCGATGATCGCGGTCGAAGGCCATGACGGGCATTTCTCGCGCTGTGTGCGCTTCAACGAGATCGACTGGGAGGCGCTGCCACCCGGCGCCAAGAAGGTGAACGAGCGGGTGGTGCCCGGTGCGCCGGTGCTCCAAATCGAAGACCTCAGGAAGTACTACAAGGTCGGCGGCAGCGAAGTGTTCGGCTCGAGCGAGGGCCGTGTCGTCAAGGCCAATGAGACGATCTCGTTCATGGCGCGCGAATCCGAGACCGTCGCTATCGTTGGCGAATCCGGCTGCGGAAAATCGACCCTGGCCAAGGTGCTGCTCGGCCTCGAAACGGCAAGTTCCGGCCGCGTCAAGCTCGGCAACAAGGAGATCCAGTCGACCGGGATCGAGAAGCGCAGCGTCGACACGGTATCGTCGATCCAGATGGTGTTTCAAAATCCGTTCGACACACTCAATCCCAGCCATTCGGTCGGTTCGCAGATCATTCGCACGCTGGAAAAGTTCAATGTCGGCAACACGGTGGCCGACCGGCGCAAGCGGATGCTGGAATTGCTAGACCTGGTGAAGCTGCCCAGAGCATTCGAGACACGCAAGCCGCGCCAGCTTTCAGGTGGCCAGAAACAGCGCATCGGCGTGGCGCGCGCCTTTGCCGGCGACGCCAAGGTGGTGGTGGCCGACGAGCCGGTCTCGGCATTGGATGTGTCGGTCCAGGCGGCGGTGACCGAGCTTTTGATGGACATCCAGCGCAAGAACAAGACGACGATGCTGTTCATCAGCCACGATCTGTCGGTGGTGCGCTACATCGCCGACCGCGTCGTCGTCATGTATCTCGGCTATATCGTCGAGCAAGGCACGACCGACCAGATATTTTCGCCGCCCTATCACCCCTACACCGAGGCGCTGCTGTCGGCGATCCCGATTGCCGATACCAGCGTGGTGAAAAGGCACATCGTGCTGGAAGGCGACATTCCGTCAGCGATGAACCCGCCCTCGGGATGTCCGTTCCAGACGCGCTGCGGCTACAAGAAACTGGTGCCGGACAATCTTTGCGAAACTACGGTGCCGCCAGTCAAAAATCTCGGCGACGGCCATATGAGCCTGTGCTGGCTGTCCGACGACGTGCTGGCGAAAATGGAGCCGGTGATCAAATTCGACAAGGAGCACGCCGCGAATGAGGGCGTGCCCGAGGATGCAAACCACGGTGTTGGCCCGGGCTTTGCCGGAGATCCGCCCAAGCGCCCGCATGGGAAGACTGGCAGCGTTGAAGCCGATGCCGAGGGCCAGGCAGTGGAGAATGCCGAAGCGGTCGCCAAAGCCCGAAGTCACGAGATTCGCGACGAGGTTTCAGAGACCGGCGGGACCTCAAGCCCTGCCGATAGCGCGGTGGCACCAATCACGCCGCCGACGGTCGGTGATGGACGGCAGGCAGAGGACGCTCCGCGCAGGCCGCGCAAACCCAAGGGCGGCTGAAATGCCGCTAGTACGCTAGGGCGCGCATTGCCGTAGCTGCGCGGCGTAGTCCTGGGCCATCTGCTCGGTGGCGTGCGCATAGCGCTGCACGTCAGCGTCGCCGCGATTACCGCGCTTATAGGCGTTCCAGCCGAGATAGTAGGCGAGATACAGATTGTAAGTGTCGTTGCGGGCGACGCCGAGTGTGTCGGCGGTCTTGGAATGATACCAGCCGACAAAATCGACGGCATCGGCAAACCTGGTGCGGCGCGCCGCCCAGCTGCCGGTCTCGTTCTGGTATTGCGCCCAGGTCCCGTCGAGCGCCTGCGAGAAGCCGGTTGCACTGGAGATATGTTTCCAGGGAATGAAGCCCAGCAGCTTGGTGCGCGGCGGCCTGGCGTTGCTCTTGAAGCCGGATTCCTTGCGCACCGTCGCCATCAGCACGGGAACCGGCACACCGTATTTCTGCTCGGCGCGTTGTGCCGCCGCCTGCCAATTGTCGAACCAGCCGTCATTCTGGTCGAAAACGGCACAGACATCGTTGATGTGGTTCGGCGGCGTCGCGCAGGCCGAAAGCGTCAGCGGCACGGCAATCGCTACAATTTTACTAAAACTCGACCTACGCATCGGAAGAGCATTAGGCTGAAAACATAAAAGGAATCTTGCGGCGTTTCTTAACGGCTCGTCGGCCGTTTTGGCTGGCGCTGAGGAAGTATGAACATTCCGACGTTTGTTGTCGCTTTTACCGATATGAAATTCCCGGAATGGCGCCTTGGCTAAAATCACGCCCGCAGGTGGCGGATTCTTGACAGCTCGATCTTCGCGCCAGCGCTTTGATGCGCCGCATGAGCGAACCAAGACGCAAGCGCGGCGCCGAGCGAACCAGCAACAGGGGACCGACCGCCATCCCGCAACTGCCGCTCAGGCGGGTGACAAACCCTTATCCGCCGATGGCGATGCTCTCGGCCGACCAGATCGAGGCGATCCACCAGGCGTCGACGCACATTCTTGAGAATTTCGGCATCGAGGTGATGAGCCCGCGGGCGCTGTCGCTGTTCGAGAAGGCCGGGGCCAAGGTCGATCATGCCACGATGAACGTCCGCATCGATCGCGCCATGATTGAGGAAGCGCTGAAGACGACGCAGTCCAGCTATACGCTGACGCCGCGCAATCCCGCCCATGCCGTCCACCTCGGCGGCAATACCATCAACTTCACGCTCGTCGCCGGGCCGCCGAATGTGCACGACATGGAGCGCGGCCGCCGTGCCGGCAATTTGCGCGATTATTCCGATCTCGTCCGGCTGGCGCAGCATTTCAACTGCATCCACATGCTAGGCAACCAGGTCTGCGCGCCGATGGAACTGCCGGCGAATTCCCGCCACCTCGACACCTATTTCGCCAATCTGACGCTGACCGACAAAAGCTTTCACGTCTCGGCTATCGGCCGCGGCAGGGCGCTCGACGGCATCGAAATGATGGCAATCGCGCGCGGACTGACGCTTGACGAGATGCGCGACGATCCCGGCGTCACCACGATCATTTCGGTCAACTCGCCGCGCCGCTTCGATGAGATGATGGCCGAGGGGCTGATGACGATGGCCGAGTTCGGCCAGTCGGTGGCGGTAACGCCGTTCACGCTGATGGGGGCGATGAGCCCGGTGACGCTTGCCGGCGCGCTCGCCCAGCAGAATGCCGAGGCGCTGTTCGGCGTGGTGCTGACGCAGCTCGTCCGCCCCGGCGCGCCGGTGATGTATGGCGCCTTCACCTCCAATGTCGATATGAAATCGGGAGCGCCCGCGTTCGGCACGCCTGAAAACACCAAGGCGAATATCGCGTCCGGACAGTTGGCGCGGCGTTACAGGCTGCCTTACCGGACGACGCCGGGCTCGGCTTCCAACGCCGCCGACGCGCAAGGCGCCTATGAGACGCTGATGGCGCTGTGGGGCGCGGTGCTCGGCCATGGCAACCTCGTCTACCATGCCGCCGGCTGGCAGGAGGGCGGACTGACAGCGTCGTTCGAAAAGTTCATCATCGACGTCGAGATGATCCAGCACATGATGGAGTTTTTGCGCCCGATCGAAGTCAACGAGGCCGAGCTTGCCGTCGAGGCTCTGGGTGCGGTTCCGACCGGCGGCCACTTTTTCGGCGAGCCACACACGCTGGAGCGCTACGCCACGGCCTTCTACCAGCCGATTCTGTCCAACTGGCAGAACTACGAGGCCTGGGAGGAGGCCGGTGGGCTCGACGCCACGGCGCGTGCGACGAGGCTGTGGAAGAAGGCGCTAGAGGACTATGTCGAGCCGGTGATGGAAATCTCCAGGCGCGAGGCGCTGGAGGCGTATGTGGCCAAGCGCAAGGAAGCGATCGGGCAAAGCGAGCCTTAAGCGCCGCTCTTCTTGTTTGGATTCATTCTCTTCTCCTACAGAATCATGAAACCCAACCAACTCTTTGAAATGACGAGAATCCCATGAAATCGCATGCAAAGGTCGTGGTTATCGGCGGTGGCGTTGTCGGGTGCTCCGTGCTGTTCCATCTGGCCCGTCACGGCTGGACCGACATAGTGCTTCTGGAGCGCGATGAATTGACCTCCGGCTCGACCTGGCACGCGGCCGGCGGCATGCACACGATCAATGGCGACCCCAACGTCGCCAAGCTGCAGAAATACACGATCTCGCTCTACAAGGAGATCGAGGAGCTGTCCGGCCAGGCGACTGGCGTGCATCTGACCGGCGGCGTCTTGCTGGCGGCGACCGAGGCGCGGCTCGACTGGCTGCGCGGCGTCGTCGCCAAGGGTCGCTATCTCGGCATCGACCTCGAGGAGATATCGCCTGATGAGGCGGCCGAGCTGATGCCGCTGCTCGATCCCAAGCAGTTCGTTGGTGCTGTGCGCAACAAGGAGGACGGTCATCTCGACCCGTCCGGCGTTACCCACGCCTACGCCAAGGCGGCGAGGAAGCTTGGTGCCGAGGTCGAGCGCTTCACCAAGGTCGAGGACATCGTGCGACGCGCCGACGGACTGTGGCGCGTCATTACCAACAAGGGCGAGGTGGTGGCCGAGCATGTCGTCAACGCCGGCGGCCTGTGGGCGCGCGAGGTCGGCCGCATGGTCGGGCTGGAGCTGCCGGTGCTGGCGATGGAGCACATGTACCTGATCACCGAAGACATGCCGGAAGTCGCCGCCTGGAACCAGAAGACCGGCACGGAGATCATCCACGCGGTCGATTTCGACGGCGAGCTCTATCTGCGCCAGGAGCGCGGCGGCATGCTGATGGGCACTTACGAAAAGGCCAACAGGCCATGGTCCGAGTTCCAGACGCCGTGGAATTTCGGCCACGAGCTGCTCGAACCCGACATCGACCGGATCGCGCCGTCGCTGGAGGTCGGGTTCCGGCATTTCCCGGCCTTCCAGAACACCGGCATCAAGCAGATCATCAACGGTCCCTTCACCTTCGCGCCGGACGGCAATCCGCTGGTCGGGCCGGTGCGCGGCCTGCCGGGATTCTGGGTGGCCTGTGGTGTCATGGCGGGGTTCTCGCAGGGAGGCGGCGTCGGCCTGGCGTTGTCGAACTGGATGATTGAGGGCGATCCCGGCGCCGATATCTGGGCGATGGATGTGTCGCGTTACGGTGACTGGGCGACGATGGCCTACACCAACGCCAAGGTGCGCGAAAACTATTCGCGGCGGTTTTCGATCCGCTTCCCGAACGAGGAACTACCGGCCGGACGGCCACTCAGGACGACACCGGTCTACGACCTGTTGTCGGTCAAGGGCGCGCAATGGGGGGTCGCCTATGGGCTGGAAGTGCCGCTGTGGTACGCGCCCGAAGGCGTCAAGGACGAATTCTCCTGGCGCCGCTCGAACGATTTCGAGCATGTGGCGAGAGAAGTGGAGACGGTTCGGCAGGGCGTTGGTCTCTCGGAAATCTCGTCATTCGCCAAATACAGGGTAACCGGCGAGGGCGCTGCAGCCTGGCTCGACCGCCTGCTTGCCTGCAAGTTGCCAAGCCCCGGCCGCATGACGCTGGCGCCGATGCTGAAGGAAGACGGCAGGCTGATCGGCGATTTCACGCTGGCCAATCTCAGCAGCCTAAATTCTGAAAATGGCGATTGGTTCCTGGCCGGCTCCGGCGTCGCCGAGCAGTACCATATGCGCTGGTTCGAAGCGCATCTGCCGAAGGACGGCTCTGTCAGCATCGAGGCGCTCGGCGCAAAACTCACCGGCTCGTCGATCGCCGGGCCGAGCGCGCGGAAGCTTCTTGAAAAGGTCACACGATCTGACGTGTCGAACGCGGCTTTTCCGTTCATGGCCATCAGCAGGATGGACATCGGCATGGCGCCGTGCCTGGTCGGGCGCGTCAGCTACACCGGCGATCTCGGCTACGAAATCTGGGTGGCGCCGGAATATCAGCGCACCGCCTATCAGGCGCTGATGGCGGCGGGCGAGGAATTCGGCATCGGCCTGTTCGGCTCGCGCGCCCTCAATGCGCTGCGGCTGGAGAAGAATTACGGCTCATGGGCGCGCGAATACCGGCCGATCTACGGGCCGCTGGAGGCTGGGCTCGACCGCTTCGTTGCCTATGGCAAGCAGGCCGATTTTATTGGCAAGCAGGCCGCATTGGCGGAGCGCAAGCACGGCGGCAGACTGCGGCTGCGGGCCTTTGTCGTCGATACTGTCGATGCCGACGTCATCGGCGACGAGCCAATCTGGTTTGGCGGTGCCGTGCGCGGCTGGGTCACGTCGGGCGGCTACGCACATCATTCGAAAAAATCCGTCGCCATCGGCTATGTGCCGAAAGAGATTGCCGACGAAGTTGAAGGCTTCGAGATCGAGATTCTGGGCAAACGCCACGCTGCGCGCATGCAGCCGATCCCGCTGTTCGACGCGAATTTCGAGCGGATGCGTGGGTGAAGACGCGCCGACGCCTCAGCTGTTGCGCCGGTTGTCGAGGGCCAGGGCACCCGGACCGGCAAACACCAGATAGAGGAAAATGAAGCAGAACGAGATCGCCGAATCGCCGCCATTGTTGATGGGGAAGAAGTCGCGCGGCATGTGCGCCATGAAATAGGCGATCGCCATCTCGCCAGCCAGGAGGAAGGCGACCGGCCGGGCGAAGCGCCCAGGCGCCAAGAGAATGCCGCCCACGAATTCGAGGAGGCCAGCGGTCAGCGTCAGCCCGGTCAATGTACCGGCATGGTCGCCGGCGGGAAAATTGAACAGCTTTTGCGTACCATGTTCGATGAATTGCAGTGCCGTCATGATGCGCAATGCGGCCAGAGCCTGCGGCTGATATCTGGCAAGGCCGTCGAAAAGCTTCATCTAAGACTCCATTTCACCCCCGAACCGGCCATAGATTATCGCCCGGCAGGGGACCATTCACTTCGCATGGCCCGCCATCAACAATCAGTGATGGAAATGTTCCTCGTCCTTTCAATATTTTTCTCTCCAGGGCTGTATTTAAACCGCTATAGTTGTACTGAGATCCAGACACTCCAAACCATGTGGGTTCCGTTTGCCATGAGAAAAGTCGTCGTCAGCCTATTCGCCATCCTTGCAGGCACCAGCGTCGCCATGGCCGACGACGCCGGCTGTGCTGCTTTCAAATGGCCAGTGACGCGCGAGGAGGCCCTGTTTGCGGCGGCGCCCGCCGCGCAGTCCGGCGCTGACCTTTCGGTCGGCGAGGCTGCAGATGTGGCGTTGGCGCCGGTCGGCACGATCAGCTTCACCGTTCCGCCGGAACGCGCGCCGGCAGCCGGTACATTCGGCGCGACGGCGAGCGTGGCCGTGCCCCCGGAGGGAAAACTCCAGATCAGCCTGTCTGATGAGGCCTGGATCGATGTCGTTCAGGACGGTAAAGCCGTGAAGTCGGCGGCTTCCAGTGGTATAAAAACCTGTCCGGGGATCCGCAAGAGCGTGCGCTTCAAGCTAGCCGCCGGCCGGGCGACCATCCAGCTCAGCGGCGCCAAGAAGCCCGATCTCAAAGTTTCCGTGCTGACGCCGGAATAGTTCTCAAAGAGCGTTAGATTGGAGGGACAGCGCCCCTCTCTGTCCTGCCGGACATCTCCCCCACGAGGGGGGAGATCGGTTTTTGCTGCCGGTTTCGCCAATCGCGACGCGACGTTGCTACCGCACCGGTGCCATTAGCGCGAAATGGGCGCCTTGTGGGTCTGTGCACTGCACGATCCAGCTGCCGCCGGGGACCTCCATCGGACCCATCAGGATCTTGCCGCCATTGTCGGTGACGCGCTTGGCTGCCGCGTCGATGCCGGGCACGTTGAAATAGAACTGCCAGACCGGCACCGGGATCTGCTCGGGCTTGTTCATCATGCCGCCAACAGGCTCGGCGCCGAAGGCGAAAAGCTGGTAGACGCCCATCGGACCCATGTCCATGGCGTCGCCCTTCTCCCAGCCGAACTGGCTGGAATAGAAATCGAACGCCGCCTTCCAGTCTGACGTGTAGAGCTCATGCCAGCCGACGTTGCCGGGTGTCGTCAACGGCAGCGGCGGCTGGTCGGGGCCGCTGGGCTGCAGGAAGTTGAACATCGCGCCTTGCGGGTCGGCAACGACGGCGAAGCGGCCGACGCCAGGAATGTCGTCGGGCTCGCGGTGAACCGCGCCACCAGCCTTCTTGAGGGACGCCGTTGCGGCATCGACGTCCCTGGTGAGGATATAACCGATCCAAGCCGGCGGCATGCCCATCTTGCGCGCGTCCTCGGGCAGCGTCATCAGCCCGCCGACGCCGCGCTCGCCGACATTCATGACGATATAGCGCGGCATGCCCTGGGCCCCTTCGAAAGGCTGCCCCCTCCAGCCCACCACGGAGGTGTAAAACGCCTCGGCGGCGTCGAGATCGGTGGTCATCAGCTCGTACCAGAAGAAAGGCATGGGGGACTGTGGCATTGTCGTGCTCCTTGCGGTTTGTACATCGATCATGCGCGATCCATTCTAGGACGATCTTCACGACGAAAATCCGACAGCCAACCAAAAAAGATGGCGGCGAATTGGAAATGTTACCGGGTTGTGCGCCCTGCGGTTTTCGATCTTGCTTGCAGTCAACGAGGGGTTGTTGATCCATGCGCCGGGATCTCGCTCACTTCCGAACTTGTCGCGCTGTGCCATCGAGAGAGCCAATCCGTACCTGCTTCGTGACGCATGGCCGTTTGGAAAACATGACTATTATAATCATGTTTTTTGAAGGTTTTCAGCGGGTTGCGGCGAAAATTGACCAATTGATAAAAAAATAAAACGTGCTAGCCTTCCCCAAAACAAGAACATGGGGAACTGACGATGCCAGAAGGCCAGTTCAAGCAAGGCATTGCCGGCGGGCGGCTCTCGCCGGAGCAATATGCCGATAATTTTGCCGACCTGCATCCACCGCTCGATCATCACGAGGCGCTGGTCGAGTCCGACCGCTGCTATTTCTGCTATGACGCGCCGTGCATGAATGCATGCCCGACTTCGATCGACATCCCGCTGTTCATTCGCCAGATTTCGACGGGCAATCCGATCGGCTCAGCCAAGACTATTTTCGATCAGAACATTTTGGGCGGCATGTGCGCCCGCGTCTGCCCGACCGAGACGCTGTGCGAAGAGGTCTGCGTGCGCGAGGTGGCAGAAGGCAAGCCGGTGCAGATTGGTCGCCTTCAGCGCTACGCCACCGATGTCGCGATGGCCGAAAACAAGCAGTTCTACAAGCGCTCCGAACCGACCGGCAAGACGGTCGCCGTGGTCGGCGCCGGACCGGCCGGGCTTGCGGCCGCGCATCGGCTTGCCCGCCACGGTCACGACGTGACCATCCTGGAAGCCCGCCCGAAGCCCGGCGGCCTCAATGAGTACGGTATCGCGGCCTATAAGAGCGTCGACAATTTCGCCCAGGCCGAAGTCGACTATGTCACCTCCATCGGCGGCATCGACATCCAGAACGGCAAGGCGCTCGGCCGTGACTACCAGCTGTCGGACCTGACCAGGAATTACGATGCGGTGTTCCTCGGCATGGGGCTTGCCGGCGTCAATGCCTTGCGAGCGGATGGCGAGGAGGCGCAAGGCGTCACCAATGCCGTCGAGTTCATTGCCGAGCTTCGTCAGGCCAGTGATCTGGCCAGCCTGCCGGTCGGCCGGCGTGTTGTCGTCATCGGCGGCGGCATGACGGCGATCGACGCGGCGGTGCAATCGAAGCTGCTCGGAGCCGAAGAGGTGACGATCTGCTATCGGCGCGGCCCTGAGCACATGAATGCTTCCGAATTCGAGCAGGATCTGGCTGCCGCCAACGGCGTCATCATCCGGCACTGGTTGCAGCCGAAGCGGGTCATTGCCGACGCTGGCAAGGTGTCGGCGATCGAGCTCGAATACACCGCGATGGACGGCGACAGGCTCGTCGGCACCGGCGAGCGGCTGACGCTGACTGCCGACCAAGTGTTCAAGGCGATCGGCCAGAGCTTTGTCCCAGCTGCGCTCAACGGCAGCGGTGCGGAGATCGCGCTGGAAGCCGGCCGCATCAAGGTCGACGCCGAAGGCCGCACCTCGCTGCCAAACGTCTGGGCCGGCGGCGACTGCATCTTTGGCGGCGACGACCTGACAGTCTCGGCCGTCGCGCAAGGCCGCGATGCTGCGGAAGGCATTCATCGGGCATTGACCTCGAACGGGAGGGCATGAGCATGGCAGACATCCGCAATAATTTCGTCGGCATCAAATCGCCGAACCCGTTCTGGCTGGCGTCGGCGCCGCCGACCGACAAGGCCTACAACGTCATCCGCGCCTTCAAGGCCGGCTGGGGCGGTGTCGTCTGGAAGACGCTGGGCGAAGAGGGCCCACCGGTGGTCAACGTCAACGGGCCACGCTATGGCGCCATCTGGGGCGCAGATCGTCGCCTGCTTGGCCTGAACAACATCGAGTTGATTACCGACCGCGACCTGCAGGTCAATCTGCGCGAGATCAAGCAGGTCAAGATGGACTGGCCCGACCGGGCGATCGTCGTCTCGCTGATGGTGCCGTGCGAGGAGCATGCCTGGAAGGCGATCCTGCCGGTGGTCGAGGAGACCGGCGCCGACGGCATAGAGCTCAATTTCGGCTGCCCGCACGGCATGTCGGAACGCGGCATGGGTGCCGCCGTCGGCCAGGTGCCGGAATACATCGAAATGGTGGTGCGCTGGTGCAAGGCCAACACCCGTATGCCGGTGATCACCAAGCTGACGCCGAACATCACCGACATACGCAAGCCGGCACGCGCTGCCCTTGCCGGCGGCACCGATGCGGTGTCGCTGATCAACACCATCAATTCGATCACCGGCGTCAATCTCGATAGTTTCGCACCGGAGCCGACGATCGACGGCAAGGGTTCGCATGGCGGCTATTGCGGTCCGGCGGTGAAGCCGATCGCCATGAACATGGTGGCCGAGATCGCGCGCGACCCTGAAACGCATGGCCTGCCGATCTCCGGCATCGGCGGCATCACCACCTGGCGTGACGCCGCCGAGTTCATGGCGCTCGGCGCCGGCAATGTGCAGGTGTGCACTGCGGCGATGACCTATGGCTTCAAGATCGTGCAGGAGATGATCGCCGGCCTGGAAAACTGGATGGACGAGAAGGGCCATGCCTCGCTCGACGACATCATCGGCCGCGCAACGCCCAACGTCACCGACTGGCAGTACCTCAACCTCAATTACATCGCCAAGGCGCGCATCGACCAGGACGCCTGCATAAAATGCGGCCGCTGCCACATCGCCTGCGAGGACACCTCGCACCAGGCGATCACCAGCATGGTCGACGGCGTCAGGCATTTCGAAGTGATCGAGGCCGAATGCGTCGGCTGCAATCTCTGCGTCAATGTCTGTCCGGTCGAGAACTGCATCACCATGGAGCCTTTGGCGGCCGGCGTGATGGACCAGCGCACCGGCAAGCCGGTATCGCCGATCTATGCCAACTGGACGACGCATCTGAACAATCCGATGGCCAAGGTGGCGGCGGAGTAGCATTGCGAAAAAAAGCGGCGTTCACGGGCGCCGCTTTTTAATTTTCCTATTGCGGATAAAAACTATCCACGATAATCTATATCCATGAATGGGAGAGCGAAATGAAGCTGGGCGAAGGCGTCGAAGCGGCCATCCACTGCGCCGCGATGCTTGCCGGCGTTGATGGCGCCGCGACCTTGCCGGGTGCTGCCATGGCCGAAGCGTTCGGGCTGTCGCCGAGCTATCTGCTAAAGCATCTCAACGCGCTGACAGCGTCGGGCATTCTGGAATCGGTGCCGGGGCCGTCCGGCGGCTACCGGCTGGCACGGCCGGCGGAACGCATAACGCTGCTCGATATCGTACTGGCCGTCGAGGGGCGCGAACCGGCCTTCCGCTGCGCCGAAATCCGCCAGCGCGGCCCGGCGAAGCTCGATGCCTCGGTCTATGTCAAACCCTGCGGCATCAACGTGGCAATGCTGAAGGCCGAACGTGCCTATCGCGCCGCGCTCGCCGACGCCCGGCTGTCCGACATCGTTGCGGAATACACGGCCGATGCCGATCCCCGTTCGGTCGCGGCCAACTGCGCCTTCGTCGGGCGCCACCAGCGGCCGCAGAAATCAAGTTCAACCAAGCAAGCATGAAAGGCTACAGACGATGAAACAGAGGCTGCAATTTTTCGGCGCGGCGCCGGAGATCATGAAGGCGGTGTCGGCGCTCAACAAGGCAGTCGACGAATGCGGGCTCGAAAAAAGCCTGTTGCATCTGATCAAGCTCAGGGCGTCGCAGATCAACGGCTGCTCGTATTGCGTCGAGATGCACAGCCGCGAAGCGCGCCGCGACGGCGAAAGCGAGCAGCGGCTCTATCTGGTCTCCGCCTGGAAGGAATCGCCGCTGTTTTCGGAGCGCGAACGCGCAGCCTTCGCCTGGACCGACGCGCTGACCAGGATCGCCGACAACGGTGTGTCGGACGAACTCTATGCAAGGACGCTTGAGCATTTCTCGGAAGAGGAACTGGTCAAGCTCTCGGTTGCGCTCGGCATGATCAACACCTGGAACCGGCTTTGCGTTCCGTTCCATGCAATCCATCCGATGCCAGCGGTCTTGGCCGCTTGAGCATGGACCAGGCGCGCAGCCTTGCGCCGCGCGCCTCTTTTCTGCCCAAGGACCTGACAGCATGTTTTCAAACTTTGATAGTGAGATACTATTCGCCGCCCGCTTGCTGCTTGGCGGCGCCTTTGTCTTTGCCGGCCTGCGCAACGTTCAGAACGCGGCATTGGTGAGCCAATTGATGACGACGCGCGGCGTGCCGCAGGCACGGCTGGTGCTGTGGCTGGGGATAGTCCTGCAGATGGTCGCCGGAGCACTGGTGATTGTGGGCATCTGGACCGCTGCCGCCGCTCTGTGCCTGATCCTGTTCCTGATCGTTGCCACGCCGATGTTTCATAACTTCTGGAATCATCAGGGCCCGGAGCGCGCGTCCCGCATCAACGGTTTTGTCGGCAACGTCGCGCTGACCGGAGGATTTCTGGCGCTGATCGCGCAATCGCTTTGACAGCGATCATCGCGTCGAGGTAGCCGCGTTACGCCGCATACCGCAAGCCGCCATCACAGGTCAGGACCTGGCCGGTAACGAAACTGTTCGAAACCAGGAACGCAATCGCCTCGGCGACGTCCTCGGCGCGACCGATACGGCCGACCGGCGTCTTGCCGGCATACTCGGCAAACACCGCCTGCCGCTGCCCATCGGGCAGAAAATCCCACCATGGCGTGTCGATGACACCCGGTGCCACGACATTGACGCGTAACGGCTTCAGCTCCATTGCCAGGATCGGCACCACGGTCAGCAGCATGCCGTTGACGGCGGCGATGCCGGCGACACCCGGCGCCGACAATTGCGCCGACACCGCCGAGATGAAAGTCACCGAGCCACTCTTGTTCAGTGTCGGCAAGGCCGCCTGCAGGCAGGAGAGCTGTGGCCGGACCTTCTCGTCGACGCCACCGCCGATGTCGGTCAGGTCAAGCGTTTCGAACGGGCCGAGCCCCTTGCCGCCGCTGGCGGCCAGCACCAGGTGATCGAAAGGGCCGAGGTCGCTGAAGAACCGGCGAACCTCGTCCGGTTTCGCGGCATCGAAGGCAGCTTTTTCGACCGCACCGCCAAGGCTTTGCCATGCGTTGTCGAGCCTTTCCTGGTTGCGCCCGGTCATCGTCACCTTCATCCCCAGGCCGAGCAGCTCTTTCGCGGTGGCGAGGCCGATGCCGGAGGAGCCGCCGACGACGACGGTGTGATAGGTTTTCTCGGTCATGAATTTTCCTTCTTCGATGTTGCGGAAGCGGGTGCGAGCCCGACAAGGCCGAGGCTCAATTCGCGCAACTGCTGCCTTGCCTTTGCGTCATAGGCTTGCGCATCGGCGCGGGATTCTCTTTGGCCGTCGAAATAGAGGCCGCTTCGCCCTTCGAGTGCCGGCGATGTGGCGAGGTTGGTGATGGCTTCGGCGCCGGTTTCGACCGAGCTCCACGGCGTGATGCCCGCCTGCCGCACCATCGTGGTGTTCATGTAGCTTGCGGGATGCAAGCTGTTGACGGTCACATTGGTGCCGTTCAGCTGCTCCGCCAGATCGATGGTGAACATGATCTGCGCCAGCTTGCTCTGGCAGTAGGCACGGACGCCGTCATAGGAGCGGGTCAGCATGACGTCGTCGAAATCGATCGCCTGCTGGCCGGCCGAGGCGACGTTGACAATGCGCGCCGGCGCGCTGGCCTTGAGCAGCGGCAGCAGCTCCATGGTGAGCAGGAAGCCGGCGAGATAATTGACAGCAAAGCGCAGTTCGTAGCCGTCGGCACTGACTTGTCGTTTGGAGTTGGGACCGGCGGTGCCGACGCCAGCATTGTTGATGAGGATTTCGAGCCGCTTGGTCCTTGCGCTCACGGCCTCCGCGAGGCGGCGGACTTCCGCCAGGGAGGAGAGATCGGCGACGAGCAGCTCGGCCTTGCCGCCGGCGGCTTCGATTTCGGCCACGATCGCCTTGCCCCTTGTCGCGTCGCGGCCATGCACCAGGATGCGGGCGCCGCCAGCGCCGAGCCTTTGCGCGACGACGCGGCCGACGCCGTCGGTCGACCCGGTGATGAGGATTGTCTTGTCTGTCAGTTCCATGTTCAGAGCCTCCATCTCATCGCTCTGAGCGGAAAGATGGGGCACCAGCCACTTGCCAAACAGTTCAAACTTTATCCTGGTATCGATACTGCTATAATAGCGCCGATGGATTCCACCACGCACTCCGCCGAAGACAGCCGCCGCCGCGAGCTTGGCGCCTTCCTGCGCTCGCGGCGCGAAAGGCTGACGCCTTCGGCCACCGGCATCTCGACGGGGTTGCGCCGGCGCACGCCCGGGCTGCGGCGCGAGGAGGTGGCGATGATCGCCGGCGTCGGTACGACCTGGTACACCTGGCTGGAGCAAGGTCGTGACGTTCGGCCGTCGGTGGAAGTGCTGACCGCACTCAGCCGGGCGCTGCGCCTGGACGCGGCCGAGCAGCGGCATCTGTTCATCCTTGCCGGCCGACCGCAGCCGGAGCGTCGCGTCGACGCGCCGGAAAAGGTCGATAGTCCGTTGCTGCACATGCTGCAGAGCCTGGTCCTGCAGCCGGCCTATGTCCTTGGGCGGCGCTGGGATGTGCTGGCCTGGAACTCTGCCGCGGCAGCCGTGTTCGGCGACTATGGTTTGCTGGAGGGCGATTCCCGTAACATCGTCCACATGGTTTTCACCAGCCCGCAGCATCGGCGCCTGCTCGTCGACTGGGAGGAACTGGCGCGTGCCGTGCTGGCGTCATTCCGGGCAGAAAGCGCCAGATATGTCGGCGATCCGGATTTCGAGCGGCTGATCGCGCTGATGACGCGCTCGAGCCCGGAGTTTCGCGCCTGGTGGCCGTTGCGCGACGTGGCCCGCAACCTATCGGGAGTGAAGCATGTCCGGCACCCGATAGCGGGCGCCATGGCTTTCGAGCATATGAGCCTGTCGATCGACGACGGCTCGGATATGAAGCTGATCGTCTACACGCCGCTCGCCGAGCAGAACTCGATCGCCAAGCTCGAACAGCTGCTGGAGACGCTTCCGGCCGAGCGGCGCAGCGCGTGAACCCTATCTTTGTTTGACCATGATCTTGTCCGAAAACCGGCTTCCACTTTTCGGGATCATGGTCGTCAGCCTTTCGGCTTCAGCCCGTCGATGAACAGTTGCTCGAGAAACCTTGCGGCATCCTCGAAGCGGCCGTCGCCACCGCGGTCGGGGCCGAGCACGGCGCGGACCTGGACGTCGAAATCGGCATAATGCTGCGTCGTCGCCCAGATCGAGAAGATCAGGTGCCAGGGGTCGGTGCGGGCAATCTTACCGGCGCGCATCCAGCCCTTGATGACATTGGCTTTCTCGTCGACCAGCGTCTTCAACTCGCCTTCCAGCATCGGCATGATGCGCGGCGCGCCCTGCAGGATCTCGTTGGCGAACAGCCGGCTCTCGCGCGGGAAATCGCGCGCCATTTCGAGCTTGCGCCGGATGTAGCTGCGCAGTTCGGTCAAGGGGTCGCCGATATCGTCGAGTTCGCGCAGCGGCGCCAGCCAGGTGTCGAGAAGCCGCTGCATCAGCGTCTTGTGGATGTCCTCCTTGCGGCGGAAATAATAGAGCAGGTTCGGCTTCGACATGCCGGCGGCTTCGGCGATCTGGTCGATGGTCGAGCCGCGAAAACCATTGGTCGAAAAGACTTCGAGCGCCGCTTCGAGGATGAGCTCGCGCTTTTCCAGCTGGATGCGGGTGCGGCGAGGAGTGGAGCTTTCGACCGCTCCCGTCACCTCGAAAAACCTTCGCTGCGAGGAGCGTCTGGACCAATTCTCTGGACCAGTTTTTCTCCGCCCTGTGGAGCGCACTTCGAAAGCCGCATTTCCGCTAGTAATCCCTTGACCGCTGATAGAGCGGTGCTAACGTTTGTCCAACCGGTCAAAAATTTGCGTAGCACGAAAACACAGCAAAGACCAAGTGTTGGAAAGACCAGGCGTTAGCCGCACCGAAACAGGTTACAAGGGGAAGTCTTGGTCATGTCCAACCGGCTGAAAGTCACGCCGAACGATCTCAGTGCATTCTGGATGCCGTTCACGGCAAACCGGCAGTTCAAGCAGGCGCCGCGCATGATGGTGTCGGCCAAGGACATGCATTACACGACCAGCGACGGGCGCAAGGTTCTCGACGGCACCGCCGGCCTGTGGTGTGTCAATGCCGGCCACTGCCGCCCAAAGATCACCGAGGCGATCCAGAGCCAGGCGGCCGAGCTCGACTATGCGCCGGCGTTCCAGATGGGCCACCCGATCGTGTTCGAGCTGGCGAACCGGCTGGTCGATATCGCGCCGAAGGGCATGGACCATGTGTTCTTCACCAATTCCGGATCGGAATCGGTCGAGACCGCGCTGAAGATGGCGATCGCCTATCACCGCGTAAAAGGCGAGGGTTCGCGCACCCGTCTGATCGGCCGCGAACGCGGCTATCACGGCGTCAATTTCGGCGGCATCTCGGTCGGCGGCATCGTCACCAACCGCAAGATGTTCGGCACACTGCTCGGCGGCGTCGATCACATGCCACACACGCATCTGCCGGAAAAGAACTCCTTCACCAAGGGCGTGCCCGAGCATGGCGCGGAACTGGCGAACGAGCTGGAGCGCATCGTCGCACTGCACGACGCCTCGACCATCGCCGCCGTCATCGTCGAGCCGGTTGCCGGTTCCACCGGCGTCATCCTGCCGCCGAAGGGCTATCTGCAGAAGCTGCGCGAGATCTGCACCAAGCACGGCATTCTTCTGATTTTCGATGAGGTCATCACCGGTTTCGGCCGTCTCGGTACGCCGTTTGCCGCCGACTATTTCGGCGTCACGCCGGATATCATGACCACGGCGAAGGGCGTCTCCAACGGCGTCATCCCGATGGGCGCGGTGTTCGTGAAGAAGGAAATCCACGACGCCTTCATGACCGGGCCCGAGCACATGATCGAGTTCTTCCACGGCTACACCTATTCAGGCAATCCGATCGCCTGCGCGGCGGCGCTGGGCACGCTCGACACCTACAAGGAAGAGGGGCTGCTGACGCGCGGCGAGGAACTGGCGCCGTACTGGGAGGACGCGCTGCACTCGCTGAAGGGCGAGCCGAACGTCATCGACATCCGCAACATCGGCCTGATCGGTGCAATCGAGCTGGCGCCGATCGCCGGCCAGCCGACGAAGCGGGCTTTCTCGGCCTTTGTCAAGGCGTTCGAGCGCGGTGCATTGATCCGCACCACCGGCGACATCATCGCGCTGTCGCCGCCGCTGATCATCACCAAAGGCCAGATCAACGAATTGATCGACCATGTGCGCGAAGTGCTGAGGGCGGTGGATTGAACCAGGCGCAGCTTTCCCTCCCCCTCGAGGGGAGGGTGGCCGCGAAGCGGCCGGGTGGGGTCGGTGCGGCAGCGCGCCAACCTGACCTTCGGCCGCGTAGGTGCCTGTGATGCCGCGGACCCGCGTGAGCTTCGAAATGCGCCAAAAGGCGCGCGCGCTTCGGGTTCATGCGACCAAAGGCGAATCGCTGCTTTGGTATGAACTGCGCGAATTGAAATCGGCCGGGATGAAATTCCGCCGCCAGTGTCCGATCGGGCCTTACATCGTCGACTTTACCTGCCTCGCGGTAAAGCTGGTCGTTGAAGTCGATGGTGATCTGCACGAACAGGAGAAGGGCAAACGGCACGACGCCGTCCGTGATGCCTATCTGCGATCGCTTGGGTTCGATATCTTTCGCGTCGATGAGCCCGATGTCATAAACAGCGCTTGGCATGTCGCACAGGTGGTCAAGGAGAAGGTCGCGCGCATGTCAGCCGACCCCACCCGACCGCTTCGCGGCCACCCTCCCCTCGAGGGGGAGGGGGACGCTGGCGTGCCGCAACCGATGAGGTTTTAGAATATGGCCGCCCCCGGCGAGAATCTGCGAATCAATTCAGACCGTTTGTGGGATTCGATAATGGAGATGGCGAAGATCGGCCCTGGCATTGCCGGCGGCAACAATCGCCAGACCGTTACCGACGAGGACGGCGAAGGGCGGCACCTGTTCAAGCGCTGGTGCGATGAGGCGGGGCTCGAAATGGGCGTCGACGAGATGGGCACGATGTTTGCCCGTCGCGAAGGCACCGATCCCAGCCTGCCGCCGGTCTATGTCGGCAGCCATCTCGACACCCAGCCGACCGGCGGCAAGTATGACGGCGTGCTCGGCGTGCTCGGCGGGCTGGAGGTCGTGCGCTCGCTAAACGATCTCGGCATCAAGACAAAGCACCCGATCGTCGTCACCAACTGGACCAACGAGGAAGGCGCGCGCTTTGCGCCGGCCATGATGGCGTCCGGCGTTTTCGCCGGCGTGCTCGATCAGGCCGACGTTTATTCGCATGTCGACAAGGACGGCAAGAAATTCGGCGAGGAGCTCGAACGGATCGGCTGGAAGGGGACCGAGAAAGTCGGCGAGCGCAAGATCCACGCCTTCTTCGAATTGCATATCGAGCAGGGCCCGATCCTCGAGGACGAGGGTATCGACATTGGTGTCGTCACCCATGGGCAAGGGTTGAAATGGCTGCAGGTGACGCTGACCGGCAAGGAGGCGCATACCGGTTCGACGCCGATGCCGAAGCGGCGCAATGCCGGGCTCGGCATGGCGCGGGTGATCGAATTGGTGCACGAGATCGCCATGGACTACCAACCCGACGCCGTCGGCGCGGTCGGCCATATGGAGGTCTATCCGAACTCGCGCAACATCATCGCCGGCCGCACCGTCTTCACCATCGACATCCGCTCGCCGGAAAAGAAGGTGCTGGACGCTATGGACGGCCGCATCCGCGAAGGCATCGACACGATCTGTGACGCGCTCGACATCAAATATCAAATCGATCAGGTCGGCCATTTCGACCCGGTCACCTTCGACGCGGGCTGCGTCAAGGCTGTGCGGGATGCGGCGGAGCGCCTGGGCTATACGCATCGCAATATCGTCTCCGGCGCCGGCCATGACGCCTGCTGGATCAACCGCGTCGCACCCACCGCAATGGTGATGTGCCCCTGCGTCGACGGTCTCAGCCACAACGAGGCCGAGGAAATCACCAAGGAATGGGCAGCGGCCGGCGCCGACGTGCTGTTCCACGCGGTGGTCGACACGGCGGTGATTGTCGAATGATGGGGTAGCTGCCGCCTCGCAACGCCGCTCGCAAGAAGCGCGAAGAGAATAAGGGAACAAGAAAATGTCCAAAGTCATCAAGAATGGCACGATCGTCACCGCCGACCGCACATGGAAGGCCGATGTGCTGATGCAGCACGGCAAGATCGTTGCCATCGGTTCGAACCTGCATGGCGACCATGAGTTCGACGCCAGCGGCTGCTATGTGATGCCGGGCGGCATCGACCCGCATACCCATCTCGAAATGCCGTTCATGGGCACCTATTCGGCCGACGATTTCGAGAGCGGTACACGCGCCGCCCTTGCCGGCGGCACGACGATGGTCGTCGATTTCTGTCTGCCGGCGCCGCAGCAGTCTCTGCTCGAGGCCCTGCAGATGTGGGACAACAAGACCTCGAAGGCGTCCTGCGACTATTCCTTCCACATGGCAATCACCTGGTGGGGCAAGCAGGTGTTCGACGAGATGGCCACCGTCGTCGACAGGGGCATTACCTCGTTCAAGCATTTCATGGCCTACAAGGGCGCGTTGATGGTCGACGACGACGAGCTTTATTCGTCGTTCCAGCGCTGCGCCGATCTTGGCGCGCTGCCGCTGGTCCATGCCGAGAATGGCGACGTGGTGGCGGCGCTGTCGCAAAAGCTGCTGGCGGCGGGCAACAGCGGCCCGGAGGGACACGCCTATTCGCGGCCGCCGGAAGTCGAAGGCGAGGCGACCAACCGCGCCATCATGATCGCCGACATGGCCGGCGTGCCGCTCTATGTCGTGCATGTCTCCTGCGAGCAGGCGCACGAAGCCATCCGCCGGGCGCGCCAGAAGGGCATGCGGGTATTCGGCGAGCCGCTGATCCAGCACCTGACGCTGGACGAGAGCGAATATTTCAACAAGGACTGGGACCATGCGGCGCGCCGCGTCATGAGCCCGCCCTTCCGCAACAAATTGCACCAGGATTCGCTGTGGGCCGGCCTGCAGGCCGGCTCGCTGCAAGTGGTGGCGACCGACCATTGTGCCTTCACCACCAAACAGAAGCGCAACGGCGTCGGCGACTTCACCAAGATTCCGAACGGCACGGGCGGGCTCGAAGATCGTTTGCCGGTGCTGTGGACGACCGGCGTCAAAACCGGCCGGCTGACGATGAACGAGTTCGTCGCGGTGACCTCGACCAACATCGCCAAGATCCTCAACATGTATCCGAAGAAGGGCGCCATCGTCGAAGGCGCGGACGCCGACATCCTCGTCTGGGACCCCAGCGCCAAGAAGAAGATTACGGCCAAGAAGCAGCAGTCGGTGATCGACTACAACGTCTTCGAAGGTTTTGAGGTAACCGGCCTGCCGCGCTTCGTCTTCTCGCGCGGCGAACTGTCGATCGAGGAAAACGAAGTGAAGGCAAAGCCCGGCCATGGCGAGTTCGTTGCTCGCGAGCCGAACGCGGCTGTTAACCGGGCACTGTCGACCTGGAAGGAGATTTCCGCGCCGCGCAAGGTGGAACGGACGGGCATCCCGGCGACGGGCGTTTGAGCTTGGTGAGCCAGACAGCGATTATCTCGATGGCCGCGGTGATCCTTGCCGCCGGGCCGGCGGCTGACGTCCTTGCCGGTTCCTTTGGCAATGAGGTCGGTTGCGCTGGTGTACGGCTCGGTTATCAGGACAGCGACGATTATGTTGTGCTGACCGCCGACGGCATCGAAACCTATGGCAGCGGCTGCCAGTTCGCACAGCGATTGACGACGGCGCCTGGCACCCTGTTGTTGAGCTCCACCTGTTTCGCCGAGGGCGAGGAGGGCACCACCACGGATGTCGTCAAGGTCATCAACAGAGGAGGGGACGGTTTCTTCGTGACCATTCCCGGCCTTGAGGAGATAGGGCCGCTGAAATCATGTTCGTGACGGTGCCGATGACGGCCGCTGCCTCGATGCCGGCCTCAGGCGACCAACCCGTCCAGTTCCGGCAGCAGGACGACGCTTTCCTGTTCGTTGGGGTCAGTGCGGGCAATGACCGCCGAGGCGGGGCTGTCGCTGAGATTGGCCGGCAGATGCGGGACGCCGGGGGGAATATAGAAAAGATCGCCGGCCTTGACCACGATATGCTGTTCGAGCCGGTCACCATACCAGGTATGGACCTCGCCGGAGAGCACATAGATCGCGGTTTCATGGTTTTCGTGCATATGCGCCTTGGCGCGGGCGCCCGGCGGCATGGTCAGCAGATGCATGCAGATGCCGGACGACCCGACTGTTTCGGCGGCGATACCGGCGAAATAGCTCAGGCCCTGCTTGCCTTCATAAGAGCTTTCAGGGCGGATAAGATGGCAAGTCGGTTTGGGCGACATCGGGGCAACTCCGGGCGTCTATCTGATGGGGTAAGGGCGAGTAGGACCGGGGCGAATAGAACCGGGGCGAGTAGGACTGGTCGAGTGGAAAACAACATCGGGGTAAAATCAATGGGCTTCCGGCCGCGGCAGTGGCCGGAAGCGACAGGCTTCGGCCGATGACGGGAGCATCGCCAGCCGTTGTTTCGGCAAGCAAGCTTGGCCTGACCTTCCAGACCAATGATGGTCCGGTGCAGGCGCTGTCGAATGTCGACCTGACCATCGGCAAGGGCGAATTCGTGTCCTTCATCGGGCCGTCCGGCTGCGGCAAGACGACGTTGCTGCGCGTCATCGCCGATCTGGAGAAGCCGACATCGGGAGCCATCTCCGTCAACGGCATGACGCCCGAGCAGGCGCGCCAGAGCCGCGCCTATGGCTATGTCTTCCAGGCGGCCGCACTTTATCCATGGCGCACGATCGAGCGCAATGTGGCCCTGCCGCTGGAGATCATGGGCCTGTCCAGGGCGGAGCAGGCGGCGCGCATCAAGCGAACCCTCGACCTCGTCAACCTCAGCGGCTTCGAGAAGAAATACCCCTGGCAGCTTTCGGGCGGCATGCAGCAGCGCGCCTCGATCGCGCGGGCGCTCGCCTTCGACGCCGACCTTTTGTTGATGGACGAACCTTTTGGCGCGCTCGACGAGATCGTGCGCGACCACCTCAACGAACAGCTGCTGGAGCTTTGGGAGCGGACCAACAAGACTATCTGCTTCGTCACCCATTCGATCCCCGAGGCGGTCTATCTGTCGACGCGCATTGTCGTCATGTCGCCTCGCCCGGGGCGTGTCAGCGATGTCATAGAATCGACGCTGCCGAAAAAGCGGCCGCTCGATATCCGCGAGACGCCGGAGTTCCTGGCCATCGCGGCACGCGTGCGCGACGGGCTGAGGGCGGGACACAGCTATGATGATTGAGGCGCAGGACAGGATTCCGGCTTCGCCTAACGACGAAGCGGCCACCCGCGCCTTCGTCATCCTAGGGCGGAGCCGCCGCGAAGCGGCGTGCGCAGACCCTAGGATCCATGCCGCGACGTCGGCCGAAGGGCGCAAACAGTCGAGAATAAGCGCCGGGCAAGCCACGGGCGCTGTTCCCTCCAGAGAGGGAGCAATGTTCCGCATCCTTGCGGAGCGGGAAGGTAACGGCATGGATCCTAGGGTCTGCGCCGCGTCGCTTCGCTCCTTGCTCCGCCCTAGGATGACGAAAGCGTGGTTGGCCGCGCTCTCGATATGCGCCGCTTCGCGGCTGCTCCGCCTTTGGAGGACGAAAGAAACGATTGCCGGGGCGAAAGTACGCGGCCTCCGCTTCGCTCCGGCCACCCTCTCCCCGCTGGGGAGAGGAGGGCGCGTATCCGGCGAGGCCTTCTAGATGGATTCCTTCCGTGACAAGCTCGTTCCGGTGACCTCGATCCTCCTGGGCGTGGTCGTCGTCTGGTACGTCATGGCGGTCATCCTCAACGCGCCGTTCCAGCGCGATCTCGACCGCCGCGCCAATCAGACGCCGGGCGTTGTGGAATTCATCGGCAAGACGCTGGCGCAGCCGAAGCCGACGCTGCCGGCGCCGCATCAGGTGGCGGTGAATTTCTTCGAAAACACCTTTTTGCGCAGTGTCACCTCAAGCCGGAGCCTGGTCTACAATGCCTGGGTAACGCTGTCGTCGACGCTGCTCGGCTTTGCCTTCGGCACAGCGCTCGGCATCGTCATCGCCGTCGGCATCGTGCATGTGGCGACGCTCGACCGCAGCCTGATGCCGTGGATCATCGCCTCGCAGACCATTCCGATCCTGGCGGTGGCGCCGATGATCATTGTCGTGCTGGCGGCGGTCGACATCACCGGGCTTATCCCGAAGGCGCTGATCTCGACCTATCTGTCGTTCTTCCCTGTGGCGGTTGGCATGGTGAAGGGGCTTCGCTCGCCCGAGCTCACCCATCTCGACCTGATGCACACCTATAATGCCAGCCCCTCGCAGACCTTCTGGAAATTGCGGGTGCCGGCTTCGGTGCCGTTCCTGTTCACCTCGATGAAGGTGGCTGTGGCCGCCAGCCTGGTTGGCGCCATCGTCGGCGAGCTGCCGACCGGTGCCGTCGCCGGCATCGGCGCCAAACTGCTCGCCGGCGCCTATTACAGCCAGACCATCGACATCTGGTCGGCTCTGGTTGCCGGCTCCGTGGTGGCGGCGCTGCTGGTTATGCTGGTCGGCATTGCCGGGCGCCTAGTCGACCGCGCCATGGGCGGGAGGCCGGCATGAGCTCGCTCCTGAGCCTTTCCTCAATCACCCCCCGATCCTGGCAAGGTTATGCCGCGCTTGTCCTGCTTGTCGGCGCGCTGCTTCTTTGGCCGCTCGTCAGTGCTACGCCCGGTTACGGCATGGCGACTACGGTTTTGATTTTCATTTTGCTGCTCGTGGCAATCGAGGCCGACAACTTTCCACCGATGATAGGGGTGGTGTTGCTGTTCCTTGGCGCGCATGGCGCAGCGTGGATGCTGCTCGCCGGCATAACCGGCAATGAGGGCAGCGCTCGCGCATCCTTCTATCTGCTGCTCGTCGCGGCGTGGTTTTTGGCCTGGCGCTGCGTAACGGTCTTGTCGTCGTTTCGCCCGATTTCGCGCTGGGCGTCAACCGCCCTGCGCCTGATCATACCGGCCATCTTCGGCGCCTGGATCCTGATCATCTGGGAAGCGGTGACGCGTGGTGCCGGCATTCCCTTCATCCTGTTGCCGCCGCCAAGCGCCATCGGTGCACGCATCGTCGGCTCGCTGCCGGTGCTGGGGGCCGATGTCAGGCAGACCATCTTCAAGGCGGTCATCTTCGGCTATGTGGTGGGCAGCGGCGCCGGCTTCCTCGTTGCCATCGCCGCCGACCGCGTGCCGTTCCTGCGGCGCGGGCTTCTGCCGATCGGCAATATGGTGTCGGCGCTGCCGATCATCGGTGTCGCGCCGATCATGGTCATGTGGTTCGGCTTCGACTGGCAGTCGAAGGCAGCGGTGGTCATCATCATGACCTTCTTCCCGATGCTGGTGAACACCGTCGCCGGGCTTGCCGCCTCCGGCCATATGGAGCGCGACCTGATGCGCACCTATGCCTCGAGCTACTGGCAGACGCTGTTCAAGCTGCGGCTGCCGGCGGCGGCACCCTTCATCTTCAATGCGTTGAAGATCAATTCGACGCTGGCGCTGATCGGCGCCATCGTCGCCGAGTTCTTCGGCACGCCGGTGGTCGGCATGGGATTCCGCATTTCGACGGAAGTCGGGCGGATGAACATCGACATGGTGTGGGCGGAAATCGCAGTTGCAGCACTTGCGGGTTCGGTCTTTTATGGCGTGGTCGCTCTTTTCGAGAGAGCAATCACGTTTTGGCATCCCTCTGTCCGTGGTGGATAGGGGCGGTGGGTTTAGGGCGCTAACTTCAGAGGGTAAAAACATGAAAAGACTTGTTGTTTCGATGCTGGCCGGCGCGATGTCGCTTGCCGCGTTCCAGGCGATGGCCGCAGACAAGGTGACGCTGCAGCTGAAATGGGTCACCCAGGCACAGTTCGCCGGCTATTATGTCGCCAAGGCCAAGGGTTTCTATGAAGCCGAGGGCCTCGACGTCGACATCAAGCCCGGCGGCCCGGACATTGCACCGGAGCAGGTTATTGCCGGCGGCGGCGCCGACGTCATCGTCGACTGGATGGGCGGTGCGCTGGCTGCGCGCGAGAAGGGCGTGCCGCTGGTCAACATCGCCCAGCCGTTCAAGAAGGCCGGCATGGAGCTGGTCTGCCCGAAGGACGGCCCGATCAAGACCGAAGCCGACTTCAAGGGCCACACTCTCGGCGTCTGGTTCTTCGGCAACGAGTATCCGTTCTATGCCTGGATGAACAAGCTTGGCCTCAAGACCGATGGCGGGCCGGACGGCGTCACCGTGCTCAAGCAGAGCTTTGACGTGCAGCCGCTGATCCAGAAGCAGGCGGATTGCATTTCGGTCATGACCTACAACGAATACTGGCAGCTCATCGACGCCGGCTACAAGCCGGAAGAGCTGACCGTCTTCAACTATTCCGCCATGGGCAATGATCTGCTCGAAGACGGGCTCTATGCATTGGAGGACAAGCTCAAGGATACGGCCTTCGAGGACAAGATGGTGCGTTTTGTGCGCGCTTCGATGAAGGGTTGGAAATACGCCGTCGACAATTCCGACGAGGCGGCCGGCATCGTCATGGACAATGGCGGCCAGGACGAGAACCACCAGAAGCGGATGATGGGCGAAGTCGCCAAGCTGATCGACAATGCCGATGGCAAGCTCGATCCGGCGACCTACGAGCGCACCGCCAAGGCGCTGCTTGACCAGAAGATCATCAGCAAGGAGCCTACCGGCGCCTACACGACGGCGATCACCGACAAGGCCATCAAATAGAGCTATCAAGCAGGCTCTGTTGGAAGACGAAAAGGGGCGGGCGACCGCCCCTTTTAGTGGGATGTAAAATGAACGTTACCGGCGGAAACATCCGCTCGCAAAATCGTTGTGCCAGTGCATCCGCCTCAAGGGTGTCACAACGGAGGTTTTCCATGCGCATCCAGTCCTTCACGCCGATGCTTTCGGCGCTGGCCATTTCTGCAGCCATCTTCTCTGCTTCACCGGCCTTGGCCGAAACTATAAAGATGACGGCGACGCTCGATGGTGCTCAACAGAACCCGCCCGTCACCACGAAGGGCAAGGGCACCGCCACGCTCAGGTTCAACACCGCCACCAAGAAACTTAGCTGGACCGTGAGATATTCCGGTCTCAGCGGACCGGCGAAGGCCGCACACATTCACGGCCCGGCGGCAAAGGGTGAAAACGCCGACCCGGTGGTGCCGTTCGAAGGCAAGCTGAAGAGCCCGATCAAGGGTTCGGCGACATTGACCGATGCCCAGGCCACCGACCTGGAGGCTGGCAAATATTACGTCAATATCCACACCGCGGCCCACGCCGACGGTGAGATCCGGGGTCAAATCGAGAAGGCGATGTAGCGCCGGTCATTCTGCCGATAGAGGGGCGGGCGACCGCCCCTCTACCGGATCATGACTTTTCCCGTATCTGGGTCATTGTCCGCATCGGCGTAATCGCCTCGGGGTCGAGCCTGATCTCGATGATCGACGGCTTGCCGCTGGCCCGCGCTCGCTCGAAGGCCGCGGCGAAGTCGGCGGTCTTTTCCACCGTCTCGCCATGGCCGCCGTAAGCGCGGGCAAGAGCGGCGAAATCCGGATTCGTCAAATCCGTGGCGACGACACGGCCGGGATATTCGCGCTCCTGATGCATGCGGATGGTGCCGTAGATGCCATTGTTGACGACGATGACGATGATCGGCAGCCCGTATTGCACGGCGGTGGCGAATTCCTGGCCGTTCATCAGGAAACAGCCGTCGCCGGCGAAGGCAATCACGTCGCGGTCGGGGAAAAGCTGCTTGGCGGCGACCGCCGCCGGCGTGCCGTAACCCATCGAGCCGGATGTGGGTGCTGCCTGCGTGCCGAAATGCCGGAAGCGATGGTAACGATGTACCCAGGTGGCGTAGTTGCCGGCACCGTTGGTGAGGATGGCGTCGTCCGGCAGCATCGTTTCGAGATAATTCATGATCGGCCCCATCTGCACGGCGCCGGGGCCGCTCTCCGGAGGCGTCGACCAGTCGAGATAGGCGGCGTGCAGCTTCGCTGCCTCCGCCGCCCACACCGGCGTTGCGGCCGGCTTGCGTTTGGCAAAGGCTTCGACGAAAGCGGCAGGCGAGGCATTGATCGCCAGCGCCGGCCGGTAGACGCGGCCGAGCTCGCCGGCGTCGGCATGGATATGGACCAGCGTCTGGTCGGGGTAGGGGCTCTTCAACAGCGTGTAGTCGGATGACGGCATCTCGCCCATGCGGCCGCCGATGAGCAGTACAAGGTCGGCCTGCTTGATGGCGGTTGCTACTTTGGGATTGATGCCGATGCCGACATCGCCGGCATAGTTCGGGTGGAGATGGTCGAACAGCATCTGGCGGCGGAAGGAACAGCCGACCGGCAGCGACCAGGCTTCGGCTATCGTCCGCATCTGTGCAACGGCCTGCGCGTCCCAGCGCGTGCCGCCAAGGATGACGAAGGGCCGCTTTGCCTTGTTGAGCAACACGTCCAGCGCGTCGAGGTCGGCTTCGCCAGGCCGCGTCTCGACAGGGGTGTAATGCTGGGCTTCCGGTGCCTCGGCGAGGCTGGTCAGTATGTCCTCGGGCAGCGAGATGACGACCGGGCCCGGGCGGCCGGAGGTCGCCACCGAAAAAGCGCGTGTGACGAATTCGGGGATGCGTGCGGCGTCGTCGATCTCGACCACCCATTTGGCGATATCGCCGAAGAACCTGACGTAGTCGACCTCCTGGAAGGCCTCGCGCCCCTTGGCGTGGCTGGCGACCTGGCCGATGAACAGGATGAGGGGGACCGAATCCTGCATGGCGATGTGGATGCCGGCCGAGGCATTGGTGGCGCCGGGGCCGCGGGTGACGAAGCAGATGCCGGGCCTGCCGGTCAGGCGGCCATGGCAGTCGGCCATCATTGCGGCGCCGCCCTCCTGGCGGCAGACGATAGTGCGGATCGGCGAATCATGCAGCGCGTCGAGCACCGCCAGATAGGATTCGCCAGGTACGCAATAGATATGGTCCGTTCCGTTGGCTTCGAGCGCATAGACGATGAGTTGTCCGCCGGTCTTCATTTTCCTGACCTCTCCAGTTCGGCAAGGATTTCTTCGGTGTGTTCGCCGAGACGCGGCGACGGGCGCTCATAGACCAGTGGCGTGCCGGACATGACCATCGGCGCCCGGACCGAGGGCAAGAGATTGCCATGGCCGTCATCGAGGTCGAGCCGCATGCCTCGCGCGATGGTCTGGGGGTCGGCAAACATCTGGCCGATGTTGTTGATCGGGCTGGCCGGCACTCCGGCGGCTTCGAGCCTGGCCAGCAGCGGGTCGCGATCGAAGGCTTTCAGCGCCTCGATCATGTGCTCGCGCAACTTTGCCCGGTTGGCGACGCGGGCGGGATTGGTGGCGAAGTCAGGGTTCGACGCCAGCTCGTCGAGGCCGACGGCAGCGCAGAACTTTGCGAACTGGCCGTCATTGCCGACCGCCAGGATGATGTGGCCATTCTTCACCGGCACCACTTCGTAGGGCGCGATGTTCATATGCGCATTGCCCATCTGCACCGGCGACTGTCCGGAGACGAGATAGTTGAGGTTCTGGTTGCCGAGCGTCGAGATCTGGGTGTCGTAGAGCGCCATGTCGATATGCTGGCCTTCGCCGGTCTTCTCGGCATGGCGAAGCGCCGCCTGGATGGCGATGACCGAATAAAGCCCGGTGAAAACATCTGAAATAGCGACGCCGGCCTTCTGCGGTTCGCGGCCGGCTTCGCCGGTGATCGACATCATGCCGGCCATGCCCTGGATGATGAAATCATAGCCGGCACGCGGCGCATACGGTCCCGACTGGCCAAAACCGGTGATCGAGCAATAGATCAGCCGTGGGTTGATTTTCCTCAGGCTGTCATAGTCGAGGCCGTATTTCTTAAGCCCGCCGACCTTGAAGTTTTCGATCAGCACGTCCGATGTCGCGACCAGCCGGCGCACCGTCTCGGCGCCCTCGGGCGTCGAGAAGTCGATGGCGATGGAGCGCTTGCCGCGGTTGCAGGAATGGTAATAAGCGGCCGAAAGGTTCTCGCCGTCATGGCCGATGACAAAGGGCGGTCCCCATTTGCGGGTGTCGTCGCCGCCGTCCGGGCTTTCGACCTTGATCACGTCGGCGCCGAGGTCGGCAAGCAGCTGCCCGGCCCATGGCCCGGCGAGGATACGTGCGAGTTCGATGACGCGGATGCCTTTGAGCGGAGGCTCAGTCATGGATCACCGTGGTTGATCGAAAGCGCAGCCTCTATCAATCCCGCGCGCCGCTGTCACGGCCCTTGCAATGGGCCAGTATCACTGTGCCCTCAGCACGCGGTCGGCCCAGGCGGCAAAATCCTCCATGATGATGTCTCGGTTGATCTCGTTCAGGCTTTCGTGGCGGGTTTTGGCGTAAACCTTTGACACGAGATTCGAAAAGCCCATCATGTGCATTCGGCCGGCAAGATGGCTGACCGCCTTGCCGCCGTCCGAGGCCGGATCGTGCTCGCCTCCGACCAGGTTGACGGACAGGTCGCGCCGCACGCCGGAAAAATTGCTGTCGCTGCCGCAATGCAGCGTCATCTTGACGATGTCCTGCCACATCGACACCGACGCATCCCAGCCGCAAAGCGGGTCGGCGATGTATTTCTCGACTTCTATGGCATCGCGCGACAGCCAGTCGAACGGCGTCCGGTGATTGGGCACGGCCTTGCCCCAGGCCCGGAACGTCAGCCGGGGCAGCAGGCGCGACGGCACGTCTGAGCCAAGCCGGAACTTTTCCCAACCAAGCATGCCCAGCGCGATTTGGCCGAGCAGTCCGGCCGAGAAATTGCCGTTCCAGATCGCGGCGGCGTGGATGCGCGCCGAGTGGCGGAGAACAAAGTTCAGTGCGACCGACGCGCCCAAGGAATGGCCGAAGACGATGACCGGCAGGCCGGGCCGTTCCGTGGCGATCAGATCGTGGACGGCGGCGACATCGGCGATGACCTTGGCGCCGCCATCCGCATCGGCGAACCTGCCGGGTGGCGCGTCCGGCGCCTTGGTGGCGCCATGGCCACGGTGGTCGTGCGCGTAGACCTGGTAGCCGCGCTCGCCGAGGAAAGCGGCGAAGCGGGCATAGCGCGCGGCGTGCTCGGCCAGTCCGTGATTGATCTGGATGACTGCGCGCGGTTGGCCGATGGCGTGTTTCACATAAAGGTTGAGCTCGGCGCCGGTCGGCGATGCCAGCATCCTCTGCTCGTCAAATGGCATGTCTCGCTCCCGTCGGCGACTGTTGGGCGACGCAGCGATCGACGTCAAGGGACGGTGCCCATTCGGCCGCAGTTGACAGCATGCTGTCAATGTGATTGCATGACAGCATGCTGTCAAATGGTCAGCAGCAGATTGGGGATATGACTATGAAAACCACCGGGGCCATTTCGCGGCGTGCAATCTTGCTGGCGGCCTTCGCCTTTACGACGGCCACCCTGCTGCCAGGGATTGCTGCGTTCAGTCAGGAAACCAGGGAGATCACCATGATGACGTCCACCGTTCCGGGCCCGCAAGGCCAGCTTGCCACTTATAGGATCAACGCCGGCAATGGCCTGCCGATCATGTTCCTGCATGGAGATTGCAGCCGCGCTTCCCACTGGGACCGGGTGATGCAGCTCTCCGTCGAAGGCCGCGAGGCGGTAGCCTTCGATTTTCGCGGCCATGGCGCCTCCGCGCCGGCGCAGGACGGTGACTATGGCTATGACGGCCGTGCAATGGATGTCGGCGCCGTGGCCGACGCGTTTGGCCTGAAGCGGTTTCTCATTGTCGCGCACAGCGGCGGTGGTGGCGTGGCGCTCGCTTATGCCGCCAGCCATGCCGTCCGGGTCGCCGGTGTCTTGCTCGTCGACCCGGCGACCGATCCTCGTGCGCTGCCGCAGGCGATTCGTGACGGCTTTGTCCGCGATCTGGCCGGTCCGCAAGGCCGCGATGTCCTGAACGCCTACTACACGTCGATTGCCGGCCCTAACGCGGCTGTTCGCCAGCGTGTTCTGGCCGATGCGGCAGTGGTCGATCCGGCGGCGAGGGCAGGTGTCGGCAAGGCACTGGCCGAATGGAACTCGGAGCCGGCACTCAATGCGTATCGCGGGCCGATGTTCGTATTGGCTACCGAGGCTAGTGACACTCCAGTCGCGCTCTACCGGCTGCGCACGGACATTCCGCGCCAGATCGTGGCGGGCAGCGGCCATTGGGTGATGCTCGACAAGCCCGAGGTCGTAGCCGAAGCCGTCAACAATTTCGTCGCGACCATCGAGGCCGGCCAGAAATGACGACCAGGACCGAAGCCGCAAATGTGCTCACCGATCTGGTGCTTGCCGTGTTCAGGCTGAACGGCAGTTTTCTGGATGCGGCCGACCGGCTGGCCGCTCCAACCGGGCTGACGGCAGCGCGCTGGCAGGTTTTGGGTGCGGTTTTGAAGGAGCCGAAATCCGTGGCCGACATCGCCCGCGACATGGGCCTCGCCCGTCAGAGCGTACAGCGGCTGGCCGACATACTGGCTGCGGAGGGGCTTGCTGCCTATGCCGACAACCCGGCGCATCGCCGCGCCAAGCTGTTGTCGATAACCGATACCGGCTGGGCAGCGGTCAAGAATATCGGCACACGCCAGCATGTTTGGGCGAACCGCGTTTCGGAGGGTATGGACGCCGACGCGCTGAAAGCCTCGCTTGATCTGCTGCGCACCCTGACAGAACGGGTGGAGGCGGGCGGATCCTGATCGACTACGCGAGAGCCGTCTCAATGCGCTGGCGATTGTTTTTACGGCCGGCGAAAGAAATCGTAATTCTGACATGTCGCAAGTTTCTAGCTTGCCGCGTGAATCACGAGGAGTGCCGGAATGCGGATTTGGGCGATATGGGGGGCGGTGTTTCTTGCGTTTGCTGGCGCAAGCGCGGCGCGGGCCGATGTGAAGATGACCGGCTCTTTCGTCGCCGATTCCGCCTGTCCGGCAACGCAGGCGATCAAGAGCGGCAAGAACCCCGGCAACATATCGACTGCGGCTGGCCAGAGCTACGATCTGCTGGCCGGCAACAAGGACGCGCCCACGCACTATCTCATTCGGGTGCCGGGCGCCGATCCGGAGCGCCGCTGGGTCAAGATCAGTTGCGGCCATGTTTCGGGTGGCAATGCGTCGGCGATGCCGGCTGCACCGGCACCTGCCGAGCCGAACAAGCCATCGGCGTCCGGAAAGCCGGAATATGTCTTCGCGCTGAGCTGGCAGCCGGCTTTCTGCGAGACCAAATCCAGCAAGACCGAATGCCGGGCGCAGACCGCCGCCGGTTTCGATGCGACCCACTTCACCTTGCATGGGTTGTGGCCGCAGCCGAACGGAAATTTCTATTGCCAGGTCGCGGCAAGCGACAAGGCGAACGACGATCCAGCGCACTGGCGGGATTTGCCGCCGGTCACGCTGGACCCGAATACGCGAGCGGAACTCGACCAGGTGATGCCGGGCACCGCATCCGCCCTCGAAAGGCATGAATGGATCAAGCACGGCACCTGCTACGGCAAGAGCCAGCAGGAGTATTTCGCCGACGCCTTGAACCTGATGCGCGCGGTGAATGCTTCGCCGGTGCGCGATCTCTTCACCAGAAGCATCGGCAAGCAGCTTACGTCCGATCAGATCCGCAGCACCTTCGACAGCGCGTTCGGCAAAGGCGCGGGCGACCGGGTCCGCGTGTCCTGCGTGATCGATCCTTCGAACGGCAGGCGGCTGATCGGCGAGCTGACGCTCGGCCTGACCGGCCCGATCGCCTCGAACGCTTCGCTCGGTACCCTGCTGCTTGCCTCGGCGCCGACAACCAAGGCCGGCTGCCCGAAGGGCACGGTCGATGCCGTCGGGTTCCAGTAAACAGGCCGAACGCGACTGTCGCTTTGCGCCGGGGATGGTATGATCCCGCGGGTATCATTCGCAGGGGGTGGCGATGAGTGGCATGACGAGCGGCGCGCTGGCGCGGCTGGCGTTCTGGGCCAAGGGCATGACGGCGATCCGCGACGGCCATATGGAATGGCCGGGCTTTTCCTACTCCGAAGTCGAGTGGGTGCGCATGACCACGCTCGCCAAACCCGTCGGCGGCGGCACGTACCAATTGTTCACGCTGGTCAACGCGGCGATCTTCATCGCCATTGCCGCGCTCGGGATCTTCTGTGTCTTCCTGCCGCTGGCGGCGCTGCTGTTCCCGGTACCGGCCGAAACCAGTGCGCTCAAGTTTTCGCTGCTCCTGGCGGCATGCGCCTTCCTGATCATCGGCATCGGCCTGCCGATTTCGCTGCGTCTTTCGGCCGCGCTGGTCGCGCCGAAGGCAATGCGGGCCGCGCTTGTCGCCGTGCCCGGCGACCAGGCGCTTGCGGCAAAAGTGTCATGGCAGATCAACCGGATCACGCTCGTGCTCTGCGGCCTGTTGGTGCCGGGCATCCTTCTGTTCATCGCCTACGATATCGAAGCCGGCCCGATTATTACCGCGTTGAAATGGCTGGCGATCGCGCTGGTGGCGGTTTCGGTTGCGATCGGCGGATGGCAGCGGCGCAAACAATCCTGATTGCCCCAAGCAAAGGCCAGAGTAGCGTTACGCGCCGGCGCTGCGCTCCGGCCTAGTCCATGTGTTGCGGCCGTCTGCTTCGCTGCCGCCCGGTTCGCCGACAACGCGATCGCGCCCCGTCGATTTGGCCTTGTAGAGACGCTGGTCGGCGAGCGCGAAGAGATCGGCAAGGCAACGGGTGGTCTCGCTGACCGTCGAGATGCCGGCGCTGACGGTGATGTCGAACCGGCTGGTGCTTGCGGACGTCTTGACCGCTTGCCTGACGGTTTCGCCCAGCAGCCTGGCGAGCGGCTGCGGACGCCAGCCGAGGATGGCGAATTCCTCGCCGCCGATCCTGAACAGTTGATCTTCGGTCCCGACAAGTTCGCCAAGCAAAATCGCCAGGGCTTTCAGCACCTTGTCGCCCTCGGCATGGCCGAAGCGGTCATTGATCGATTTGAAGTGGTCGACATCGATGATCAGCAGGCTGAGCGGCCTGGCGGTCCGCAGGCTGGTTGCCACGGAGGCCTCGCCTTCGCTGTCGAAGCGACCCCTGTGCAGCAGGCCGGTGAGGCCGTCGCGACCGACGTGCTCGACCAGCGCTTCATAGCGCTCGCGATAGGTCAGCGTGTCGAAAATGTCGGAAAGCCCACGCGGCGCCGGCACCTGCCGTGCCTCGAACCACCTGATATAGGCGACCAGCATGGTGCTGTAGATCAGGGCCGCTGCCATCTTGGCGAACCAGCCGCCGAAGAACACCGCCACCGGCGCACCGGTGACGAAATGCAGCGCCGTGAAAAAACCTGCCTGATCGAAGGTGAGCACGCAGGCGACGGAGACTAGGATTCGGGTGAAAAGCGCCTTGCGCAGATATTTGCCGAGCTTTTCATAGAGCAGGATAATCAGGATGGCGTCGACGAACAGCAGCGTCGTGCCCCACACCATCAGCCAGCCCATCTCGTCGATAAAGCCGATGTCGGGAAGCTTGCCGTCGGGCAGCGGTGCGATGTCGTGCAGGCGCAGGATCAGCACGAGCCCGATCATCAGGGTATTGCCGAGCAGCAGGCCGTAGATCGGCTGGCGGACGGTTGCCGCGTCCTCCTTGATGTAGAGCAGGAGAAGCATGACCAGCTTGCCGGAAAACAGCACGGCCGAACCCGGCGATACCATGCCGAACGGTAGCGCGACGTAGAAGACGCTGGCGAGATAGGTTTCCAGGAAATGCATGACGCCAAGGGCGCAAACAAAGACGCCGAGGCCGATGCGGCCCCTGAACCGAAAAAGCGTGACCATGATGCCGAAATAGAGAACCGCTTCGGCAAAAAGCAGGAAACTGTTCAGCACGGCCCGATCTCTCTCCCCGAAATCGCGGCTGCCAGCGATTTCCCATCCAACACTGTTTTGACGCGGAATGGTTAACCGGAGCTTTCGCCCGGGCGCCGGCACGAAATGAAGCGGCTAAGCGTTTGCGGGTGCGACCAAATCCGCCTGGGGGCGGTTCATCGTTTCACTGAAACGCTGAACCGCCCCATCTTTTTGTTTTTGACGCAATTCCGGACGGAAAACCGTTTCACACTTTTCCTGGAATTGCTCTAGGGCCAAAACTGTTTGCCGTTCGGGGCCGCATCGCTTACATAGCGCCCAACTTCCATTCAAATCCGACATCAGTCGACTTTTCAGGGAAAGCGCGCGTGGCACGCCAGTTCATCTATCACATGGCCGGCCTCAACAAGGCCTACGGCACCAAGAAGGTGCTCGAGAACATTCATCTGTCCTTCTACCCGGACGCCAAGATCGGCATCCTCGGCCCCAACGGCGCCGGCAAGTCGACGATCCTCAAGATCATGGCCGGCATCGACAAGGAGTGGAGCGGCGAGGCCTGGCTGGCCGAGGGTGCTACCGTCGGTTACCTGGCGCAGGAGCCGGCGCTCGATCCGAACAAGAACGTGTTCGAGAACGTCATGGAAGGCGTCGCCGCCAAGACCGCCATCATCGAGCGCTACAACGAATTGATGATGAACTATTCCGACGAGACGGCGGACGAGTCGGCCAAGCTGCAGGACGAGATGGACCGGCTCAACCTCTGGGATCTCGAACAGCAGGTCGAGATGGCGATGGAGGCACTCGGCTGCCCGCCCAAGGAGGCCGACGTCACCAAGCTGTCGGGCGGCGAGCGCCGTCGCGTCGCGCTGTGCCAGCTGCTGCTGCGCCAGCCTGACCTTCTGCTGCTCGACGAGCCGACCAACCATCTCGACGCCGAGACGACGGCGTGGCTGGAAAAGCATCTGCGCGCCTATCCGGGCGCGGTGATGATCATCACCCACGATCGCTACTTCCTCGACAACGTCACCGGCTGGATCCTCGAGCTCGATCGTGGCCGCGGAATCCCGTACGAAGGCAACTACACCAAATATCTCGAAGCCAAGGCCAAGCGGCTCAAGCAGGAGGGCCGCGAGGACGATGCACGCCAGCGGGCGATCGGCCGCGAGCGCGAGTGGATCCAGTCGAGCCCTAAGGCTAGGCAGACCAAGTCGAAAGCCCGTATCCAGGCGTTCCAGGATCTGCTGGATGCAGCCGACAAGCGGCGTCCGAGCGACACGCAGATCGTCATTCCGCACGGCGAGCGGCTCGGCAATGTGGTGATCGAGGTCGAGGGCCTGTCGAAGGGCTTTGGCGACACGCTTTTGATCGACGATCTCGAATTCAAGCTGCCGCCCGGCGGCATCGTCGGCGTCATCGGCCCGAACGGCGCCGGCAAGACGACGCTGTTCCGCATGATCACCGGCCAGGAAAAGCCCGATGCCGGCACCATCCGCGTCGGCGAGACGGTCAAGCTTGGTTATGTCGACCAGAGCCGCGACGCACTCGACCCGACCAAGACCGTCTGGGAAGAGATCTCGGGCGGCGCCGAAGTGGTCAAGCTCGGCAAGTTCGAAGCCAACACCCGCGCCTATTGCGCGTCGTTCAATTTCCGCGGCGGCGACCAGCAGCAAAAGGTCGGCAATCTCTCCGGCGGTCAGCGCAACCGCGTGCATCTGGCCAAGATGCTGAAGACCGGCGGCAACGTGCTGCTGCTCGACGAACCGACCAACGATCTCGATACCGAAACGCTGGCCGCACTTGAAGACGCGCTCGAGAGTTTCGCCGGCTGCGCCGTCATCATCTCGCACGATCGCATGTTCCTCGATCGTCTGGCGACGCACATCCTCGCCTTCGAGGGCGACAGCCATGTCGAATGGTTCGAAGGCAATTTCGAGGATTACGAGCAGGACAAGATCCGCCGTCTCGGCCCGGAAGCGGTCAACCCGCACCGCATGACGTATAAGCGGCTGACGCGGTAAGACATTTACAGGGCGGCGAATTCTCAAATGATCTGAGGAACCAAGATGGCCGACTGGTCCGCCGCCCTCTACCTGAAATTCGAGGATGAGCGCACCCGCCCGGCGCGCGATCTCGTTGCGCAGGTGCAGGTGCCGGCACCGCGCAGGGTCGTGGACATTGGCTGCGGGCCGGGCAATTCGACCGAATTGCTGGTCGAGCGCTGGCCGCAGGCGCAGATCAGCGGCTTCGATACCTCGCCCGACATGATCGAGAAGGCCAAGGCGCGCCTGCCCGGCGTCAGCTTTGCGCTGGCGGATGCGGCGGCGTGGCAGCCGGCCGAACCAGTCGACGTGATCTTTGCCAATGCGGTGTTTCAGTGGCTGCCGGAGCATCCGGCGGTCTTCCAGCGGCTGATGGGATTTTTGGCGCCTGGCGGCGCGCTTGCCGTGCAGATGCCGGACAACATGGCCGAGCCTTCGCACCGGCTGATGCGGGAGACCGCGGCCGAGATGCCGTTTGTCGAAAAGCTCGAGCGCGCGGCCCGCGCGCCGCTGCCGCCGGTCGCGTTCTACTACGACCTTTTGTCGCCATTCTCGGATCGGCTCGATATCTGGCACACGATCTACAATCATCCGCTGGCCGATGCCGAGGCGATCGTCGAGTGGGTGAAGTCGACGGGGCTGAAGCCGTTCCTCGATCCGCTCGACGAAAACGAGCGGCTCCTTTTCCTGACGCGCTACACGGCCAGGATCAGCGAAGCCTATCCGAAAACGGCAAGCGGCAAGGTATTGCTGCGCTTTCCCCGTCTCTTCATCGTGGCGCGGCGTTCTGCTTAGAAGCTCTTAGCTACACCCAAAAACAGCCAGCAGCGGGTGCTTGACCGGCTTTCGCCGTCATGCGCATCTCACTGGGGCACGGCCCTTCATGGGCCATGGGGGGTGGATGATGACACTGAAAAAGATGGTTTTCGGCGGCAGTATTTGTGCGGCCGCTATGCTTGCCTTTTCGATATCGGCGCAGGCCAAGCGAGCGCGCTGCTTCACCAGCGATGACGGCTATTTCTCCTGCAGCTACCGGGCGCTGGACGATGCCGGCAGCTTTCGCATCTCGGCGCCGGGCTATCCGACTTACGTCCTGGAGATCGACGGGCCGGGTTTTGCCTATGGCTATGTCAATCTCGGCCGCCGCAACGTGCCGCTGCCCGGGCAATTCGTGCGGAGCCGCGATGACGGTGCCTGCTGGAACAACCCGCAGACCAATACCAAGCTCTGCGCCTGGTAAAGACTGTTTCCAGGGACTTGATTTAAGCCGGCATAAACTGGCTAGGTGCAAAAGAGGTTGCGCCGAGCTTTTTGCGGCGTCGACATGAAGCCGCAACGCCTGCGCACGGGACGAACTGGAAATGCATCGCGTCATCATCAGCGGCATCGGCGTTGAGATCCCCGAAGCTTCGATCACCAATGAGGAACTCGTCGCCAGCTTCAACAGCTGGGTGGACATGGAGAACGTCCGCCGCGAGGTATCGGGCGAGCCGCTGCTGCAGAAATCGGACAGTGCCTTCATCGTCCATGCCTCGGGCGTCCAGACCCGCCATGTCATCGAACGGGAGGGCATCCTCGACCCGAACCGCATGGCGCCGCGCTTCCCGGCGCGGCCCGACGATGCGCTGTCGCTGGAGGCCGAGTTCGGCATCGCCTCGGCCAGCAAGGCGCTCGATCATGCCGGGCTGAAGCCCGGGGATATAGACCTGGTGATCTGCTCCGCCTCGCACCATCAGCGGCCCTATCCGGCGATCGCCATCGAAATGCAGCAGGCGATGGGGACGAAAGGCGCCGGCTTCGATATGGGGCTTGGCTGCTCGTCGGCGGCGGCGGCATTGCACATCGCCGTCAACCTGGTGCGGGCAGGGGCGCATAAACGCGTGCTGGTGACGACGCCGGAGATCATCACCGGCCATCTCAATTTTCGCGACCGGCAGACGCATTTCATCTTCGGCGACGCTTCCGTGTCGATGATCGTCGAGGGGCTCGCGCAAGGCGAGAAGCGGCCGGGGCGCTTCGAGGTGCTCGACACGCGCGCCTGGACGCAGATGTCGAACAGCATCCGCACCAATCTCGGTTATTACACCCGCGCCACCCAGGACGATCCGTACATGATCGATCTGGAAGGCAATCTGATCAAGCAGATCGGCAACAAGGTGTTCAAGGAAGTCACGGTCGCCGGCCACAAGTTCATCGTCGAATTCCTGGCCGAGCACGGGCTGACGCCGCAAGCGATCCGGCGCTTCTGGCTGCATCAGGCCAATGCGCGGATGAACGCCATGATCCTGAAACTGTCGTTCGGCCATGACGTCGATCATGACCGCGCGCCGATGGTGCTGGAGCGCCTCGGCAACACCGCCGCCGCCGGCGCAATCGTCGCCCTGTCGGAGAACCATGCCGATATGAAGGCCGGCGACTATGGCCTGCTCTGCGCCTTCGGCGCCGGCTACTCGATCGGGGGCGCGCTGTTGCGCATGCTTTAGACTCGTTGTCCCAAAACCGCTGTGCGCCCTCGGTTCAAGCCCGAGGGCATGCTTTTGGGCGACATGCATTAGCTCGGCGCGAACGGAACCAGCATCGGAACGCGCCTGGCATAGTCGTCGTAAGCGCTACCCAGTTCGCTGCGCAGAAAACGCTCCTCCAGCCTTGCCTTCATGATGATGCCGGCGGTGAGAAGGGCGGCGCCAGCGATGCCCCAGAGGGTGCCTTTCGCCGCCATGGTGGCGAGGATTGCCAGAAGCAGCCCGGTGTAGATCGGGTGGCGGACCAGCCGGTAGGGGCCGCTGTCGATGACGCGGTGCTCTGCCTTGGCGGTGACCGTGCCCGACCACAGGCGGCCGAGATGCAGCCGCGCCCACCAGGCAAATGCCAGGCCGGCGGCAATCAGCGCGACGCAGATCCACGCTTCGGCAAGGTTCGGCGTCCAAAGCCTCAGCGGGCCGGCGTAACCGTGCGCCGGGATGAAGAGCAGGATCGTGCCGACCACCAGCACGGCCCGGTAGGGCAGTTCGGCCTCGAAGCCGGCGCGTTTTTCTGCCCGGTCGGCCCAGAAGGCGGCCGCGGCCCATGAGACGACCCAGAGCAGCCAGAGCTGCGCGATTGCCGATGCGGGATGCACGATAAACCTCCGCAGGCTTAACCTGACCGATATTATCAACCGATGCAGCGCGGCAGCAATGCGGCACGCTTGTGCAAGGGCTCGATTCAACCAGGACGCTGGTGGTGCCGACCCGTATCAGCCGTCTTGATTGGAGCATCAACGCTTTCGACTGGACCCTATAAATCGACTTCGGCTAATTGCATCCCGTCGCTAGGAATGAGACCAATGCCGGATCTGTTTCCCGCAACCGAAAATCCAGTCGAGATCGTGCCGGCGCGAAAACTCGCCGCCAGGGTGGCGGCGCTCTATCTCGCATCATTCGATCGTTTTGAGACACGAGCGGTGGATACGCTGCAGCTCGGCTTCGACGGTATCGAAGGCGATTTCCACGCCGGCACGACGCGGCGCTCCGGCGGGCGGGAACCCTGGTATCCGCGCGGCACCGAGATGCGCAACGAACGGCAATTGTCGATCGTCGCGGCGGACGAACTGGCAATCGTTGCCGAACGGATGGGCATTACCGAGATCAAGCCTGAATGGATCGGCGCCAATCTCCTGATCGAAGGCCTGCCGCACCTCTCGATGCTGCCATCCGGCTCGCTGCTGTTCTTCAAAGGCGGCGCGACCGTCAAGATCGACGCGCAGAACGGGCCTTGCCGGATCGCCGGCCGATCAGTCGCCGAAAAGGCCGGGATGGCCGACCACGAGGCCGGCGCGCTGCTGTTCCCGAAGGCGGCAAAGCGCTTGCGCGGGCTCGTCGCCTGGGTCGAGAAGCCCGGCACGATCACGGCCGGCGAGGAGATATCGGTGCGCGTGCCCGAGCAGTGGATTTACCGGGCCTGAAGGTGAGTCCAGGCAAGGCGGTGTTGCCAGTCGAAGCCGCGTTCCTTCGTACCCCTATATCCTGCAGGGCAGAGGGGCACTGTCCCTGGACCTCTCAAAACCCATGCTGAAACGAAGTCGCGATTCAATGCTGAAGGCGAGCAACTTTGTTCTTGCTTTGTGCGGGCAGCTATGCTACTAATTTGGGTATGGTGCTAATTGGCTCCAACGACCCGCCTCCCGAGGCGGGTTTTTTGTTGCCGACCTGACGTCGGCGGGACAGAGGGGGCGCCGCAGAACTCGACGCGTCTGCTTGCCGTCCTCTACGCCTCATCCTCATCGTCGAGCAGACGGGTGGCACGCCAGCGGGTCAGCGCGATGTTGGTTTGTTCGATGACGAAGAAGCGCGCGGAATCGCGGTCATAGCCGTCGGCGAGCAGCTTTTCGTAGTCGGTGTGGGCGTGACGAATATGCGCAATCGTCGCCAGCCACACGGCAATGCTCGGCGGCAAGCTCTTCATGTGCACGGCGCCGGCATCGGCACGGATCTTTTCCATGTCGGCATAGGGCGCCAGCGGCAGAAGCGCTGTCAGCGCCTTGGCGATGGCGCGGCGGCGGCCGGTCGGGGCGCTCACCGCTCGTCCGATCTGGACGTCTCGTTCCGCCCAGCCATGGTCGCCTCGGCGAAGGCATCGGTCGAGGCGAAATAGGGCTTGATGTCGATGACCGGCGTGCCGTCGAGCACGTCGATGGCGTCAAGCTCGACGCGGCCGATGTCGATGTCGAGTGTAACGAGCTTGGCGACATGCAGCCCAATTGGGTTCGGCCGGGCAGGGGAGCGCAGCGAAAAGACGCCTTTCGGCTCCGTGGCATGGCGGGGTTTCTGGACAATCAGTTGCCGCGGCGCATGGTGCAGCCAGGACAGGATGATGACGTGGCTGGCGCGTTCCAGCCCAAGCAGGCCGTCCCGATAGAGCGGATCGATCGTGAGAGCCGCCGGCTGTCCCGTCTCCCGCGCGGCCTTCATGTTTTTGGGGCAGGTCTCCCGCGTAATCCAAGGCGAAGCGATGCGGCCGATGAAGACGATGTGGCCATCCGGCGGCATCGTTGCCGGGTCGGTTTCCAGAAGCTTTTCGCCGCTGCGCGTTTCGAACATGGGTCTCGCCTCGATCATGCTTGCGGGCTTGCGCGGTCCGCGACGCATGCGTCATTTTCTTGTCCGGAAGCGACATAGCGCTTGCAAGCCTATCAAAACCGACATAAACATATGTTTATATCTTTTCAAAGAGAATGCTCGCATGCATGTCGCTCTCGACACGATGGTAGATACATTGAAGGCGGCTGCCGAATCCAGCCGGCTGCGCATATTGGCGCTGCTGTCGCGCGGCGATCTGACGGTGTCCGATCTCACCGAAATCCTCGGCCAATCGCAGCCGCGCGTCTCGCGCCATTTGAAATTGCTGCTGGAGGCAGGGCTGATCGGCCGCTACCAGGAGGGCTCGTGGGCGTTCTTCCGGCTATCGGATTCCGACTCCTCGCGCGATTTCGTGCTGAGGCTGGTTTCCGGCATCCGCGGCGCCGATCCGCAGGTCGAGCGTGATCTCGAACGGCTGGCCGCGGTCAAGCGCAAGCGGCAGGACCGGGCTGCCGAATATTTCTCGGTAAACGCCGCAAGCTGGGACCATATCCGCTCGCTGCATGTGCCGGACCGCGCGGTCGAGGCAGCCCTCATCAAAGTCGTCGGCAAGCGGCCGTTCCAGTCGATGCTCGATCTCGGCACCGGCACCGGACGGCTGCTCGAGATCTTTTCGCCGCTCTATCGGCGCGGCGTCGGCATCGACATGTCGCGCGAGATGCTGACTGTGGCGCGCGCCAATCTCGACAAGGCGGGCGTTTCGAATGCGCAGGTGCGCCAGGGCGACATTTTTGCGCCGCCGGTCGAGCGCGACGCCTTCGACCTCGTTACCATCCATCAGGTGCTGCACTATCTCGACGATCCCGCCCGCGCCATCCGCGAGGCGGCGCGGCTGTTGCGCCCGGCCGGCCGGCTGGTGATCGTCGATTTCGCGCCGCACACGCTGGAGTTCTTGCGCGAGGAGCACGCGCATATGCGCCTCGGCTTTTCCGACCGGCAAATTGGCGACTGGTTTTCCGAGGCCGGCCTCGACCTCGAGGACAGCCAGGAATTCGAGCCGCGCGGCGGCAACGAGGCCAAGCTCACCGTCAAACTCTGGCTCGGCCGCGATCGGCGCATGCTGATTGCCGAGCCTTCCAACGACAGACAACCGGCCAATGCGTATCCGATAGGGGAAACCGCCTGATGAACCAGTTCCGCTTCTCCCGCCGCCCCGACATCGGCGACAAGGTCAGGGTTTCGTTCGAGTTCTTTCCGCCGAAAAACGACGACATGGAAGCAAGGCTGTGGGACACGGTCACCCGGCTGGAGCCGCTCAGGCCGAAATTCGTCTCGGTCACCTATGGCGCCGGTGGTTCGACCCGCGAGCGCACGGCCCGTACCGTCAAGCGCATCCTCAATGAAACGACGCTGACGCCGGCGGCGCACATGACCTGCGTCGATGCGGCGCGCCACGAGGTCGATGCGGTGATCCGGGAGTTCGCCGACATGGGCGTCAAGCGTTTCGTCGCCCTGCGCGGCGATCCGGCCGAGGGCGTCGGCGCGGCCTACCGGCCGCATCCGGAAGGCTATGCCAATGGCGCCGAACTGGTCGATGCGCTGAAGGGCGCCGGCGATTTCGACATATCAGTCTCGGCCTATCCGGAAAAACATCCGGAAAGCCCGGATTTCGCCACCGACTTCGACATGCTGAAGCGCAAGGCCGACAACGGAGCGACGCGGGCGATCACCCAGTTCTTCTTCGACAACGATCTCTATGAACGCTATGTCGAGCGGGCACGGCGGGCCGGCATCTACATACCGATCGTGCCGGGCATATTGCCGGTGCACAATTTCACCCAGGTCGCCAACTTCTCGGCACGGTGCGGAGCCTTGGTGCCGGCATGGCTGGCCGAGCGCTTCGATGGGCTGCAAAACGACCCGCAAACGCATGCGCTGGTGGCGTCTGCCGTGGCGGCCGAGCAGGTGCTGGACCTTGTCGAGCGCGGCGTCGGCGATTTCCACTTCTACACGATGAACCGGGCCGATCTGGTCTTTGCCATCTGCCACATGATCGGCATCAGGTCGCACGAAGTCGAGGCGGCGGGATCCGCCGCGGCGTAAAGCGGCAAGCTCCTTTTTGAAATGCCAAAGATCGGGGAATGCAAAAGGCCGGGCAAAATGCCCGGCCTTTTCAATGATTTGGAGTATTCGGTGCTGGTCTTCCCCCGCTCAGCGGCCTTATGGAAGGACGCCCATAATGAGGGCGCCGATGAATGCAAACGCAGCACAAATCATCAATGCGTTGATCGGCCTCGTCAGTCCCATGTCATAGCCTCCTCTTAAAGAGCTATGGCGAGAGTCTAGGGTCATTTGTGCCACAGGCAAGCAGAAACTTTGCTGCAATGCGACGAGATTGTGGAATTTGCGACCTGCCGTTTGCCGTTAGGCATTGAAACTCTTTGTCAAAAGCCGGCTCGGGACCTGTGAATAATTTGTGGCAAAGCCGAGGCAGCAACGAGAATGGCAGCGCTACCGCGCCAGAAATCGGAATCGATTTCGGAACGAACGAAGATTCGAAACGTCCTTTGCACGTCCAGCCGGATGCTGGACGCTACATGACGCGAAGGGCAACCAGCAGCGCGGTGTGAGGATAGCCCGGACTTGAATATGCTGCCAATTGGCACTATATTGCCTGCCAAGTGTTGGAGGTCGGAATGAGTGTCGCTTATGCTGTTCGCGATCCTGCAAATCAGGCTTTGCCGGCAAATCTGGCGGATGCCTCGGCACGGGCGCGGATCACGCCAGCTGCTGTTGCCGGCATCGTCAGGCTCGCAGACATCTGGCATCTGACCAGCACCGAGATCTGTGCCTTGATCGGCGACGTGTCGGAGAGAACCTGGTTCCGCATGAAGAAGGGCGAATGGGAGGGCGTTCTCTCCCAGGATTCGCTGACACGCATCAGCGCCCTGATCGGCATCTTCAAAGGACTGCGGCTTCTGTTTTCCGAAGCGCTTGCCGATGAATGGGTGCGGTTACCGAACAAAGGGCCTCTTTATGGTGGCCGGCGCCCCCTGGACCTGATGATCGAGGGCGGCATTCCGAAACTGCTGCAGGTTCGCCAACACATCGACGCCTTGCGCGGTGGACTTTGAATGCAGATCCCGCCGCGCGCTGACATTTCCCAGCGCGACACGATCCGGCTGATTTCGACAGGCAGGCTCAAGGAACCGGTCCTGATGCCGTTGGCCAGGAATCATGGAGATTTGGAAGACCTTGCGGAGCTCGAAGGAGCCACCAGCGGCCGCCTTCAGGCGCAGCAAGGGGGATTGCCCGACCTCGATCCGCGCGAACTGGTGTTCGGGAGGCCAGGCTACACCTTCATCAATGCGGCGTTCGCTTACACCCGTCCGGGCGGCAATCGTTTCAACGATGATGCCAGGGGCGCTTGGTACTGTGCGTTCGATGCGGAAACTGCGCTCGGCGAGGTCTCGTTTCATCTGACGCGAGAGCTTGCCGCGATCGAACGGTTCGAAAACGTCACCGACTACGCGGAGCTCGTTGCCGACTTCATAGGCTCGTTTCACGATCTGCGCGGTGCTGAGTTCAGCAAGGACCCGGTGCTCGATCCGGATACCGCCTTAGCCTATCCGGCCGGTCAGGCGCTGGCGAAACAACTCCGCAAGCAAGACGCCGCGACCGGTCTTGTGTATCCTTCCGTGAGACATGTTGGCGGGACCTGCCTTGCCGCCTTCCTTCCCGATCTCGTTCAGAATCTCCGGCAAGGCGGTATCTGGCGTCTGGAATGGCAGGGTTCATCTGTTCCCGCGATCACGCCCATATAGCGCACGATCGGAAGCGACAACTTCGCTGTGCCATCTCTAACGCCGCCCGAACAGGCGACCGTCGATGGTGACGAGGCCGAGCGCGATCAGCGCCATGCCGCCGAGTTCGAACAGTTCGAGCCGCTCGCCGAGGAACAGGAAGCCGAGCAGGATGGCACTGGCCGGCACGATCAGCGTGACCAGCGAGGCGTTGGTGGCGCCGGCCGAGGCGACAAGGTTGAAATAGAGGATATAGGCGAAAGCCGTCGACAGCAGCGCCAGCGCCAGCACCGCCGCCCAGACCGGCGGCGAGGCCGAAAACAGATTGGCGGCATCATAGGTGAACAAAACGACCGGGATCATGATGATGGTCGAGCAAGTCAATTGGCCGGTGGCAATGACCGGTGACGGGACACCCTTGAAGCGGCGGGCAATCATCAGCGCAACCGCATAGGAGACCGAGGCACCGATGAGCGCGAATTTCGCCCAGACCGGGCCGCCGAGCCCGGCGACAAGGCCGGGACCGATCATCACCGCCGTTCCCGCGATACCGAGGGCGATGCCGGCGAGCTTGTTCCACGACAGCTTTTCATCACTGGTCAGGGCGTTGGCGAGGATCAGCGTCCAGAACGGCGTCGTCGAATTGAGCACCGAGGCGACACCGGCGCCAAGCTCGGTCTGGCCGGCAAAGATCAGCGAGAAAGGGATGACGTTGTTGGCGAACGCCAGCAGGAAGAACAGGCCGGCATGCGGCAAGGCGAGGCGAAACGACGGGCCGCGGACCGCAAGATAGAGCTGCAGTGCCGCGGCCGCGATGGTGACGCGGAACAGCACCAGCACCAGCGGCGGAAGTTCCGCCACCGCAATGCGGGCAAAGAAGAACGAACCGCCCCAGATGGCGCCGAGCAGCAGAAGCTGCGCCCAGTCTTTGAGCACCATCGGACCGCGCACAGTGTTGGTGGCAGCTATCGCCATTGGTCGTCCTCCCAGACGAGATGCCTTGCTCGTCAGGCATCTGTTCACGCCATATCCGATCCGGCCGCAAGGGCCACCCAAAACCTGAGCGATGGCCTGGCTCGCCCATAACCGGCGGTACAGAACGGCGTAGCGCCGCGAAGCCGGGGCGGCGAGACATAGAATTGTTTTCATTAGCCGCTAGCTTCGATTAATTGTGCGCAGCCTCAGTCAAGGGATTCGTCCATGCAGCGATTCGAAAATGCCCGCGAGGCAGCGCTGGCGCTTCGCCCGGACGATCCGATCTATTGCTTCCGCCCGCAGGTGCTGAAGGCGGACGCCAAACAGTTCATGGGCATGTTTCCCGGCAAGACCGCCTATGCGGTCAAGACCAATGGCGAGCAGATCGTGCTCAACGCCCTGGTCGAGGCCGGCGTCAGCGCCTTCGATGTGGCTTCGCCCGGCGAATTCGCCGCCGTGCGTGCCGTCTCGCCGGACGCCGAGATGCTCTACATGCACCCGGTCAAGGCGCAGTCGGACATCAGGCTGGCGCTGGAAAAATACGCCATCCGCGTCATTTCGCTCGACCATGAGGACGAGATCACCAAGCTGACCAGGGTGGTGCGGGCGCTCGACATCGATCCGGGCGCGATCACCGTGTTCGTGCGCATCCAGACGAAAGGCTCGGCGGCCTACGAGCTGTCGAAGAAGTTCGGCGCCGGACCGGCCAATGCGGTCGAACTCGCCGAACGGCTGAACCGGACGGGCTACAAGGTCGGCCTATGCTTTCACGTCGGCAGCCAGATCGAGGATCCCGACACCTATGAGCGGGCGCTGGCCTCCGCCGACTGGGTGCGCAACCGCGTCGGCTTCGACATTGCCGGGCTCGATGTCGGCGGCGGCTTTCCGGCCGAATACGGTCATGATCCGAACAGCCGCAAGCCGGAGATGCCGTCGCTCGGCCAGATCATGTCGCGGCTGTCGGGCGACCTCCAGGAGTACCAGTTCGACCAGATGCCGCTGGTGGCCGAGCCCGGCCGGGTGATCGTGGCGCGCTGCCTGTCGCTGATTGTGCGTGTGCTGCTGCGCAAGGGCAAAAGGCTCTACATCAATGACGGCATCTGGGCGTCGCTGTCGGATTCATGGACCGGCAAGATCACGCTGCCGGCTCGCTTCATCCCCGATCCGGCGATCCGCTCGCGCAATGGCGAGGACAAGACCATCGTGCCGTTCAAGGTCTGCGGCGCGACCTGCGATTCCGTCGATATATTGTCGCGGCCGTTCTGGTTGCCCGAAACCGTCGATACCGGCGATTGGATCGAGATCGGCCATATCGGCGCCTATTCGCTGTCGCTCCGAACACGGTTCAACGGCTTCTATCCCGATACTTTCGTCGAGGTGGCGACGCCATTCGACGAAGGCGATGCGCCGCAGGGGTTTGCCAGCCTGGAGACGATGGCGGATTAGTTGATGGTGAATGGTGAATAGTGAATAGTGATTGGAAGTAGTTCTTGCGTTCCGTCCGCTTCGGTGAATTGTCACCATTCACCATTCACCATTCACCATTCACCATTCACCATTCACCATTCACCATTCACCCCCCGTAGTCAGGCCACGCCGCCGCCGGCCTGGATGTTCTCGCCGGTAAGCCAGCGAGCTTCGTCGGAAGCCAGGAAAACCGCGACATCGGCGACGTCGCGTGGTGCTCCGATCCGGCCGAAGGGCGACATGCCGGCGGCCACGGCGCGGTCCCGTTCGGGGAGCAGGTCAGTGTCGGTGAAGCCTGGTGAAAGCGCATTCACGGTAACGGCGCGCGGACCGAGTTCGCGCGAGAGGACGCGGACGAACTGCTCGACGGCTCCCTTGCTGCCGAGATAAAGCGCCGTCTGCGTGAAGAACATCCTGGTTCCACCGGTGGAGACGGCAATGATACGGCCACCGTCGCGAACGCGGCGCGCCGCCTCCTGAAGCGTGAAGAAGGTGCCCTTGGCATTGGCGCCGAAGACGTGATCGAAGTCCGCTTCGGTGGCATCGACGAGCGGCTTTATGACGGCGACGCCGACATTGGCGACGACGATGTCAATCGGCCCCATCTGCCTTTCGGTCTCCTCGAACAGCCTGCGAATGTCGGGGAGACTGGAGACGTCCGCCTGGATGGCGACGGCTTTTCCGCCATTCCCTTCAATGGCGGCAACGACCTCCCTGGCTGCCTTCTCGTTGCCGACATAGTTGACGACCACGGCAGCACCCTTGGCCGCGAGCCCCTCCGCGATGGCGCGTCCGATGCCGCGTGAACTGCCGGTCACAAGTGCGGTTTTGCCTTCGAGTGGACGATGCATGGCTTCTCCTTCCGTCTGATGACGGCCGCCTCGATCGAGCGGCGTTCCAGGGAAAGCTAGAGGCATGCTATTGCTAAGAGAATAGCCTATTATCTAACTGACTTGTTAAGCCTGAGGTACATAATGCGAGGAAGCGAGTTTTCCGAACTCACGGCATTTGCAGCAATCATCGAAGAGGGAACCTTCGTCCGTGCCGCGGCCAAGCTCAGGATTTCGCCTCCAGCGCTCAGCCAGACGATACGCGGGCTGGAAGAGCGTCTCGGTGTCCGCCTGCTGAACCGCACCACGCGCAGCATGTCGCCGACCGCTGAGGGCGAGAAGCTGTTTGCCCGCATCGCACCGGCGTTCGGCGAACTGGAAGGGGCCGTAGCCGACGCTCATGCATCACGCGGCCGGCCGGCAGGCTCGCTGCGCATCAATGTTCCGCGCATCGCCGCCATGCGTTTCATCGCGCCCATCCTCGGCGATTTCCGCCGCGCCTATCCCGATATCACCCTCACAATCATTGTCGACGACATGCTCACCGACATCGTCGAGGGCCGCTTCGATGCCGGGATCAGACTGGGTGAGCGGCTGCACAAGGACATGGTGGCGGTGAAGCTCAGCGAGGAACTCGAGATGGCCGCAGTGGCGGCGCCGAGCTATCTGGAGCATCACCCGATGCCGCGTCACCCCGCGGACCTGCATCAGCACCAGTGCATCAATTTCCAGTGGCCGAGCGGCGGCAATCTTTATCGATGGGAGTTCGCCCGGGGCCAACGTGCCTTGGAAGTGGCCGTCAGCGGCGGCCTGACGATCAACGATACGGAACTGATGATCGGGGCGGTTCTGGATGGGGTCGGCGTGGCGTACATGCTGGAATATCAGGTCCGGCCGTGGATCGAAGCGGGAAAGCTCATCCGTTTTCTCGAAGCCTGGTCGCCGAGATTTCCGGGTTTTTATCTCTATCACGCGAGTTCCCGCCAGGTTCCGGCGCCGCTGCGAGCGTTCATCGATTTCCTGCTGGCGAGGCGGTGAATAGTGAATAGTGAATAGTAGTAGCTCTGGTGCCCAGTGCGGCTCCGGTGCTATTCCTTTTCACCATTCACCACCCTCACAGTCTGGCCAGCAGCTCCGGCGTCGGCCAGCCGTCGACCGGCAGGCCCAGCCGCATCTGCTCCTTGCGGATAGCTTCGCGGGTGTTGGTGCCCAGTATGCCGTCGACGGTACCGACATCATAGCCTTTCGCCTCGAGCTTGGTCTGCAGCGCCTTCATCTGGTCGCCGTTGAGGCCGGGTTCGGGGTTGCGCGGATCGAAGCGCGGCGCGCCCCCCAGCCGGGCGGCAAGATTTGCCGCGGTCAGGGCATAGGTGAAGGACTGGTTCCACTCGAGATAGACGTCGAAATTGTCGTAGGTCAGGAAGGCTGGCCCCTTGCGACCCATAGGCAATGCCAGGCCGGCCTTCATGCGGTTGTCGAGAAGCGGCGTACCGTCGGGCCTGGTAACGCCCCACTGCGCCCACTGCGTCAACGGCAGCTTGTTGGTGCGTCCCGTCTGCTCCCACGGCAAATCGTCGGGCACGCGGACTTCCTCGATCCAGGGCTGATCGCGCTTCCAGCCGCGCGACTGGATCTTGCTGGCCGTGCTCATGATCACATCCGGCGCGCTGCCGCGCAGGTCGACCAGGCCATCGCCGTCGCCGTCGACGCCGTGGCCGAGATAGTCGGAAGGCAGCATCTGCGTCTGGCCGATCTCGCCGGCCCAGGCACCGGTCACGTCGGCCGGCACCACGCCGCGATCGATCAACATCAGCAGCGGCACGATCTGCGGCCGGAACAGCTGCGGGCGGCGGCAGTCATGCGAGAGGCTCACCAGCGCGTTCAGCGTATGAAAATCGCCTTGCACGGCGCCAAAATCGGTTTCCAGGGCCCAGAAAGCGGCGATGACCGGCGCCTGCACGCCGAATTGGCGATCGGCGCGGGCAAAGACCTCGGCATATTTTTGCAGGTTGGCCGCACCTTGCTTCAGCCGATGCGACGAGATCATGCGGTTCGAGAATTCGATGAAGGTCTGGGTGAAGACGCCTTGGGCGCGGTCGCGTGCCAATGCCTTCTCATCGAGGGTGGCGTTTTCCAGCGCATCAAGGCCGGCAGCGCCGACGCCAGCCGCCCTGGCCTCCGCCGCCACACCCTGCTTCCATGCCTCGAAATCGCCGCCGCATTGCTCTGCCGCGGCCGGCACGGCGCTCAGGAGCAGCGCCGCGAGAAGTCCAAAGCGCAATCGCATCGCTATCCTTCCAAGAAGATTACCGGCGGTTGCAGGCATTCGTCATTGGCTGTGTCGAAAAGCAGGCGACAGGCCCGGTGTCAACGGGTGTTCTGCCGCAACCACTTCTTCCAGGCGGCTTCGGAGCCGTTGAAGACGCTGATGTCGGCGTTTCCGGCCATGCCCGGCACGACACCCGTTCCGGTATACTGCCAGAAGGTGAAGGGATGACTGCCGTATTTCTGGCGCGGGTGCCCGGCCACGGAGCGCAGCCAGTAGGGGTAATTGCGGAAGCCCGATAAACCATTATCTTCGAAGAAGTCCACCGACGTGTAGATGATCGGCTTCTTGCCGTAGTGTTTTTCGACGATTTCGAGGAATGTGCTCATCTCGCTGCGTACCGTGGCGGCATCGGGCCGCAGCTTGCAGGTCGGCGATTTCGGGTTCCATTCCATGTCGAGAACCGGCGGCATGGCCGAGCTGTCTTTGGGCACGTTCTGGATGAACCAGCGCGCCTGGGTAGCGGCCGGCGTGCAAAAGTAGAAGAAATGATAGGCGGCGCGGGGAATGCCCGACGCCTTGGTGCGGCTCCAATGCTCGTTGAAAGCTTCATCGAACCGGTCTCCGCCTTCGGTTGCCTTGATGAAAGCGAAGGAGATGCCGCTGGCCCTGGCCGCCGGCCAGTCGATCGAGGTCTGGTATTTGGAGACGTCGGTGCCGTGGACGGCATAGCTCCACGGTGCGCCGCTGTCCCATTCATGCGGGTCGGAATCGGCAAAACGCGGCGCGCGTACCGCAACCATCGCGGCGCTGGACGACGACAGCGATGGCGTCAGATCCTCGACCGTCGAGCAGGCACCAAGCAACATCAGCGTGATGAGGACCGCGAAACGGCGCATCGCTACTTCCTGAGCCGGTTTCAGCCGGCCGCTGATGGGTCTTTCCGCGGGTGGCCCCTCGACCGGGCGCGGCGTGTCTGAAACCGACTTACGCGATGCGCCTTGATCTTCGTTTCATGCATTCCCAAACCGTTGCGCAGTTTTGGGACGCATGCATTCAAGCCCCGCCGGACGGTCACCCCACAGGATCGCCCGGTCTGTCCTAAGCGCATCGTTTCGACGCGCTTAGTTCTTTTGTCTGTGCATGTCGTTGTCCCAGAACCGCTGCGCACCCTCGGGTCAGGCCCAAGGGCATGCTTTTGGGTGACATACACCTGTGATCGCCGATCATGGTTGATATTCGGTTGACGGCGCTCGACAAGAGCCGCGATTTTGCCGAAACAATGGCGGCAAATCGATGACATAGATCGAGCGCGCCGAGGGAACTCAAAATGCAGATCCTTTTGAAGTTCGTCAAATGGCTGCTCGGCCTGGCTGTGCTGGCCGCCGCGATACTCGCCGCCTGGCTGTATTTCGCCCCGCCGGAACTGATCCGCGTCGGTTCCGGTTACGCGGCCAAGATCGTCTGCTCGAACGTCTTCATCGCCGGGCGGGACGCCGACGATGTGCTTGCCGTCGATGTGCAGGCGCCGGGTCATCCGCTGCTGAAGCTGATGAGGGTGTCGGTCGACAAGGAGAAGGGAACGGTTTCGGCGGGCCTGTTCGGTGTGCTCGGCAAGAGTGTCGCGGTTGCGCGCGACGGGCTCGGCTGCGCCTCGGTTCCCGACGGCGGTATTGCCGCCGCCGAGGCTGTCGCCGGAGCTGCACCGACGCCGGCGCCGCTGCCCGATGCGATCTGGCCGGAAGGCGACGATGTCGGTGCCTCGCAGGATCCAGAGGTCGCGAAGATCCTCGACGATCCAGCAATGACCGGTGCCGGCATGCGGGCGGTGGTGGTGGTCAAGAACGGCCGCATCGTTGCAGAGCGCTATGGCGAAGGCTTTTCCGAAAAGACGCCGCTATTGGGCTGGTCGATGACCAAGACGGTGAATGCGGCGATCGTCGGCACGCTGGTGAAGGAGGGCAAGCTGGCGATGACCAACCAGGGCCTGTTCGGTCCCTGGAAGGGAGATGGCCGCGCCGTGATCAGCCTCGCCGACATGATGGCGATGTCGAGCGGGCTGGAATTCAACGAGGATTATGGCGACGTCGCCGACGTAACGCGCATGCTCTATCTCGAACCGGACATGGCGGGCTTTGCCGGGTCCAAGCCGCTGACCGGCGAGGTTGGCAAGGTGTTTTCCTATTCGAGTGGCACGGCGGTGATGCTGTCCCGATTGTGGCAGGACGCCATCGGCGACAAGGACAAGGCGCTGGCCTGGCCGAGGACCGCGCTGTTCGATCCGCTCGGCATGCACAGTGCAGTGCTTGAGGCCGACGAGCACGGCACCTTCGTCGGCTCGTCCTACCTCTATGCCACGGCACGCGACTGGGCGCGCTTCGGCCAGTTCCTGCTGCAGGGCGGCGTCTGGAACGGCAAGGAGATCCTGCCCGCCGGCTTCGTCGACTGGATGCGGGAACCGGCAACTGCCTCGAAGGTCTATGGCAAGGGGCAATTATGGATCGAAGGGCCGGGCGACGAGGAAAACCCCGGCGCCGGCATTGCCGCCGGCCTGCCCAAGGACGCCTACTGGATGGAGGGGCATGACGGACAAACGGCCGCGATCGTCCCCTCGGAGCAGCTGGTTGTGGTGCGGCTCGGCCTGACGCCGGCCAGGCTCGGCTACCGGCCGCAGGCGATGGTAGCGGCGCTGGTCAAGGCGCTGCACTAGGCTGTAGCGATATTCAGGTGATGCCGGCCTGCAAACGGCGGTTTCCTGCGCTTCCGGCCTTCGCCGGCCAAAGCACTCATGAGCGGTCGTGGCAGTTAAGGCTACGGCCGGCGTAGGCCGGTGCTCGCGTACCCAAAAGTACGCTCCGCTCCGGTTCTCGGACCCCACCGTTTTCGACTCGGCCTGACCTGAATCTCAACACATCCTGGCTATCGACCTGGGCCGATCACGGCGAGCCAGGCATAGCCGCGATAGAGCGTTTGGAAACGGAAGCTTGCGTCGGTTCTTGCAGATTCCGAATCCAGAACCGCGCGCAGCGATTGACGCGGCTCGACGTGGAATTTTTTCAGCCAGCCGCGCAACAGCGTGCGGAACCAGCCGGGCAGGGCTTCCTGCTGGCCAAAATCGACGACATGCAGCGAGCCGCCCGGTGACAGGGCAGCAAGAGCCGCGGATATCGTCTTTTCCCAGCCAGGGATCATCGACAGCGAATAAGAGACAAAGACGCGGTCGAAACTTTCGACGCCGAACAGCGCCTTTGCGTCGAAATCCGTGGCATCGCCGCGCGCCAGCGTGACGCGGCCGGAGAGGCCTTCGCGGGCAAGGGCGGCGGTGGCCGTCTCCAGCATCTCGGCCGAAATATCGAGGCCGAAGAAGCGCGCGCCGAGATAGCGGCGGGCGGCGAGGATGATGTTGCGGCCGGTGCCGCAGCCGAGCTCGAGCACGGTCCCGCCGGCCGGCACATCCAGTCCGTCGATAAGCCGGTCGCGGCCGAGCAGATAGTATTTGCGGGTCAGGTCGTAGACATGACGCTGCCAGCGATAGACGCCGTCCATCAGCTCGGCATGGCTGGCCGGCAAGTCGGTCGTGCTCATGCGGCCCGCTTCACATAGAGGTGGAAGCCGCCATAGATGGCCGAGCGGTCGCGCGCCGAAAACTCGCGCGAGGCGTCGTTCTCGTAGCGCCATTGGTCAAGCAGCGAATTCGAGACGCGGCCGGGCAGCAGGCTGGGTTCCGCTGCGGTGCGGAAGATGACGCGGGCGCCGGTGGAGGCGGTTCGGGTGATCTCGGCCCACAACCCGTTGAGCTGGTCGTCGGTCATCCAGTCCTGTGCATCGAGCAGGACGAAGCGGTCGACCGAACCGGCATCCTTGCCGGCAAGGAACTCGATCAGATTGGCGTGATGGATGGCGACGCGATCGACATTGTCGCGGATGGTCTTGTAGTTGCGTTTTTCGAGATAGGCGGGCAGGGCGGCCTCGCCCGGGTTGGGATAGCGGCGGGCAAAGGCCTGCCAGGCAAAATAATTGATCTTCAGGGGGAAATCGCAGGCGAGTTTTTCCAACCGGGCCTTCAGCACGCTGGCCATGGTGCCGTCGCCCGAGGTGATCAGCGAATCGTACTGGGCCGGCGGAATTCCGAGGCCGAACAGCGAAGCCTTTCGCGATGTCGCCCATTTCAGCAGCCGCTTTTCGAAGACCGGCGCCAGCTCCTCGTCGAAGAAACGGCGTTGATCGGCGATGCTCTTGGCGTCCATGATGCCGGCCGGGTCGACGCCGAAGAACTTTGCGGTGCGGTGGCCCATGGCGATGAACAGGCCAAGCAGGCCGGTCTGGTAGAAATTGCGGTCGAAGACAGCGATGCGGCGACAGCCGCGCCAGTTGCGCCGCTCCCAATAATGGCGGCTGACCGGATCGAGATGCGGCGCGATGAAGCGGTCGTAGGCCTGCGAATTGTGCCCGGTCTCAGCCGCGCCGAAGAAACGGAAAAGGTCGCCCTGCGACGGCAGGTGACGCACGGCTTCGAGCTTCATCCGGTTCAGCGCGATGTGGGCAGCGTTGAGGTCGACGGCATCGATCCTTTCCGGCGACCGGGTGAGATAGGCGAGGATGTTGCAGCCGCCGGAGGCAATGGTGACGATGCGGTGGCCCTCGCCGAGCTGCATCGCGTCCATGTCGATTTCGGGGTCTTCCCAGATCTGCGGATAGACGAGGCCGGAGAACAGGAAGGCGAACAAGCGTTCGGAGATACCAGCCTTCGACAACGGGCGGTTCTGGTAGACGGCCTTGCCGACCTCCTTGCCGCGGCGAAAAACCAGTTCTCCAGAAATGTCCGTCATGGCAAGGCGATTCCCCGTTTGCTTTGCCGCAAGCGGGTAGCGCAGGGTCATGACAGGCCGGTGACAGCCGGAGGCATCGAGAATTCTACTCCGGCGGTCATCTGATGCGGTTTTCTGCGCTTCCGATGCTCACGGACCCAAATGTCCGCTCCGCTTCGGTTCTCGAGAACCACACCACCTGACTCGCCGGAGCGAATTCTGGATGCCTCCGCTAAGGGCGGCCAAATCCACCTGGGGTCGGCGTTGTCACGATGACCGCCTCGCCGGCGTCGAGTACCGTCTGGTCGCAGGCCTTCAGGATTTCGACGCGGCCATCCTTGCGGCGGACCTTGGTCGAACCGGCCTCGCCGTGGCCGCCGCCGTCGAGGCCTTGCGGCGGGCGGTTGCGATGCGAGGACAGGATCGCGCATTCCATCTTTTCGAGGAAGCGGACGGTGCGCTTGGTGCCGTCGCCGGCATTCCATTTGCCTTTGCCGCCGGAGCCCTCGCGGATATGGAAATCCTCGAGCAGTACCGGGAAACGCAGTTCCAGCACTTCGGGATCTGTCAGGCGCGAATTGGTCATATGGGTGTGGACGCCGGAGGTGCCGGCAAAACCGCGGCCGTCATTCATCCGGCCGGCCGGCGAGCCGGAGCAGATCGTCTCGTAATACTGGTACTGCTTGTTGCCGAAGGTGAGATTGTTCATCGTGCCTTGCGCATTGGCCATCGCCCTCATGGCGCCGAATAGCGCGTTGGTGACGTGCTGCGAGGTCTCGACATTGCCGGCGACGACTGCCGCGGGATAGGCGGGCTTCAGCATCGAGCCGTCGGGAATGATGATGTTGATCGGCCGCAGGCAGCCGGCATTCATCGGGATGTTGTCTTCGACCATGACGCGGAAGGCATAGAGCACCGCGGCACGGGCGACCGGCTCGGGTGCGTTGAAATTGTTCTTCATTACCGGCGACGTGCCGGTGAAGTCGACGGTCGCTTGGCGCTTCCGCCGGTCGACCGATATCTTCACCTTGATCATTTGGCCGGTGTCGGTCGGATATTCGTATTCGGAACTGTCGGGCAGCCGCTCTAGCACACGGCGCACACTTTCGGCGGCATTGTCCTGGACATGGCCCATATAGGCTTCGACGACGCCAAGGCCGAAATGCGCGACCATCTTGCGCAGCTCGGCGACACCCTTTTCGTTCGCGGCGATCTGCGCCTTGAGGTCGGCGATGTTCTGGTGCGGATTGCGCGCCGGATAGGGATGGTCGGTGAGCAGCGTCGCGAGGTCCTTCTCGCGGAACCGGCCGCGATCGACGATGCGGAAATTATCGAACAGCACGCCTTCTTCGTCGACGGTGGTGGCAAGCGGCGTCATCGAGCCGGGCGCGGTGCCGCCGATGTCGGCATGGTGGCCACGCGAGGCTACGTAGAAGAGGATCTTCGGTGATAGGCCGATCTCCCCCCTTGTGGGGGAGATGCCCGGCAGGGCAGAGGGGGGCGCGACAGAATGAGAGGTCGGCGGGACAGCGCCCCCCTCTGTCGGCTTCGCCGACATCTCCCCCACAAGGGGGGAGATTGGGCGCTCTTCCTCAAACACCGGCGTCACTACCGTAATATCAGGCAGATGCGTGCCGCCATTGTAAGGGGCGTTGAGGGCAAAGACGTCTCCGGGGTGAATGTCGCCGGAATTGAGCCGGATGATGGTCTCCACCGAGCGGTCCATGGAGCCGAGATGCACCGGCATATGCGGCGCGTTGGCGACCAGCGCGCCATTCCGGTCGAAAACGGCGCAGGAGAAATCGAGCCGCTCCTTGATGTTGACGGAATAGGCGGTGTTTTGCAGCGTTACGCCCATCTGTTCGGCGATCGACATGAACAGGTTATTGAAGACCTCCAGCATCACCGGATCGGCTTCGGTGCCGAGTGCGGCGTGCCGGCGCTTCTTCTCGACGCGCCGCATCAATACGTGGTCCTTGGCGGTGATCTCGGCCTGCCAGCCCGGCTCGACGACAATGGTCTGGTTCGGCTCGATGATCAAAGCGGGGCCGGCGATTTTGTTACCGGGCTTCAGTGTTTCGCGAGGGAAGATGCCGGCGTCGCGCCAGACGCCGTCGACGAAGATTTTCCGGGTCCCGGAAGAACTTGCGGCCACGTCTTCAACAACTGAATCGCTTTCGTCGCGGCCGGTGCCGCCGGTATCGGTACCTTCGACGCCGACCGATTCGACGATCATCGGCTTGTCGTCGTAGACGAAGCCGAACTGCGCCTTGTGCGCCAGTTCGAAGTCCGCCTTGGCCTGCGCGATCGAGCCGTGCCCGAAGTTCACGGGCAGCGCGGTATCGGTGCCGTCGTAGCGGATCTGCAGCACCGGTTTCGAGGCGACCGCGTCTTCGCTGATGCCTTGCGCGGCGAGTTCGTCGATGACGGCTTTGCGCAGCGTTGCGATGAGTTCATCGATCGCCGCCCCGGAGTCCTCCACCAGCGGCTTCAGCAGCGCCTGCTGGCGTGACGCAAACACCGAGGACAGGCCGATGCCGTATGCCGACAGCAGGCCGGAGAACGGATGGATCAGCACCGCCTCCATGCCGAGCGCATCGGCGACCAGGCAAGCGTGCTGGCCGCCGGCGCCGCCGAAACAGTTCAGGAGGTATTCGGTGACATCGTAGCCGCGCTGCACCGAAATCTTCTTGATGGCGTTGGCCATGTTTTCGACCGCGATGGTGACGAACCCTTCGGCGACGGTTTCCGGCGAGCGGCCGTCGCCGATCTCGGCGGCAAGCGCGGTGAATTTTTCGCGAACCGTCTGCACGTCGAGCGGTTCGTCCTGGCCCGGTCCAAAAATGGCCGGGAAGAACTCGGGCTGCAGTTTGCCCAGCATGACATTGGCGTCGGTGACGGCCAGTGGACCGCCGCGCCGGTAGGCGGCCGGGCCGGGGTTGGCGCCGGCCGAATCCGGCCCGGCGCGGAAGCGGCCGGCTTCATAATGCAGGATCGAGCCGCCGCCAGCGGCGACGGTGTGGATGCGCATCATCGGCGCGCGGATGCGCACGCCGGCGACCTCGGTGTCGAAGGCGCGCTCGTATTCGCCATCGTAATGGGCGACATCGGTGGAGGTGCCGCCCATGTCGAAGCCGATGACCTTGCCGAAACCGGCGAGTTTTGCCGTCTCGACCATGCCGACGACTCCGCCAGCGGGGCCGGACAACAGCGCATCCTTCCCCTGGAACATGTCGGCGGCGGTGAGGCCGCCCGACGACATCATGAACATGAGGCGAGGGGATTGGCCAATCTCCCCCCTTGTGGGGGAGATGCCCGGCAGGGCAGAGGGGGGCGTGACAGACTGAGATGTTGGCGGGACAGTGCCCCCCTCTGTTGGCTTCGCCGACATCTCCCCTACAAGGGGGGAGATTGGCGCGGCACCCAGTTCGTCCGCCACCTTCTGCACATACCTTGCCAGGATCGGCGACAGATAGGCGTCGACCACCGTGGTGTCGCCGCGGCCGACCAGCTTGATCAGCGGCGAGACCTCGTGACTGACCGAGACCTGCGAGAATCCGAGCTTTCGACAGACTTTGGCGACCGCCTTTTCGTGCTCGGGATGTTTCCAGGCATGCATGAAGACGATCGCGACCGCATCGATGCCGTCCGCCTTGGCCTGCTCAATAGCCGGGCGTACCGAAGCAATGTCGAGCAGGCGCTCGACACTGCCGTCGGCGCGAACCCTTTCGTCGATTTCGACGACACGCTCATAGAGCTGTTCGGGAAGGATGATCTGCTTGGCAAAGATATCGGGCCTGGCCTGATAGGCAATCCTCAGCGCATCGCGGAACCCTTTGGTGATGAGCAGCAGCACACGGTCGCCCTTGCGCTCGAGAAGCGCATTGGTGGCAACCGTGGTGCCCATTTTTACATCGCCGATCAGAGCGGAGGGGATTGGAGCGCCGGGTTGGACACCGAGCAGTTCGCGAATGCCCTGGATGGCAGCATCGGCATAGGCTCCGGGATTTTCCGAAAGGAGTTTCCTGGGATGCAGCCCGCCTTCCGGGTCACGGCCGATGACGTCGGTGAAGGTACCGCCGCGGTCGATCCAGAAATCCCATTTTGCGGTCATGGCAGCGGCTCCCGGGATTTTCCCTGTTCGATCTGTTAGCCCGCGAGGCCCTGACCGGCAATCGTCAAGTGATTGGAATATGTTACAGGCAGAAATGCAACGTTACGAAACTCATGCGCAGCTTACGCATTGTGTTCTCGACCGCCGCCGGTAACGGAGGCGTGATTAGAGGAGAGATGTCATGAAGAAACTCATTCTTGCGTCGGTGTCGGCGCTTGCGCTGCTTGGCCTTGCCGCCTGCAGCAACAGCGGCACCGACAACACCACGACGCAGAGCACCAATCCGCCGGCATCCGACCAGACGATGAAGCCGGCTGCCCCTGACGCAAACAAGCCTGCCGAGCCGGCTCCGGCTCCGGCGCCTGCGCCGGCTGCCCCGGCGCAGTAGTCGCAGTAGTCGCAGTAGTCAATGTGACAGCCAAGGAAGGCCGGCCTCATACGCCGGCCTTTCTGCTGCTTGCGATACCCGCGCATTGTGACCGCGTGCGACGACGCGGGTTTGCGCGCAGCGGCTTCCATCTGCCGATTTCCATGGGTAAGCACTGACGGCAGTCGCCTCAGGCATTCCGCCAAATCGATTGGGCCAGCCCCTGCGGCACTGTCTTGGCTTGATAGCGATGGGTGGTTGGCCCTATGAAGCCCCCATGTCGATTTGGGACCGCCTCGGCGACTTCGTCACACGCGTTTCATCTTCAGCGTCGTCAGGCGTCGCCGAAGTGGTCGAGGCCGTGCGCACGGTTTTCTCCGGCGATGCCGATCTGCGCCGGCGCGTCGCCTTCTCGGTGGCGATGATCGCCCTGTCGGCCAAGATGGCCAAGGCAGACGGCATCGTCACGCAAGACGAGGTGCGCGCCTTCCAGGAAATATTCGAGGTGCCGAAGGAACAGAGGCGCAATGTGGCGCGGCTCTACGATTTGGCCAAACGCGACATTGCAGGTTTCGAGACCTATGCCGAGCGGATGGCGCAGCTTTGCGGTTCGGGCCATTCGAACTGCCTGATGCTCGAGGACATACTCGACGGGCTGTTCCACATCGCCAAGGCCGACGGGCTGGTGCATGAGCGCGAGGGCCAATTCCTGCATCGCATCGCCGAGATCTTCCGCATCGATGAGGCGCATTACCAGAGCATCCTGGCCCGGCATGTCGATCTGGGTGCCGCCGATCCTTATGTTGTGCTCGGCATCGAGCGTGGGAAACCGTTCGAGGAGGTCCGCAGGCGCTACCGCAAGCTGGTCTCCGACAATCATCCTGACCGGCTGATCGCACGCGGCCTGCCGCAGGAATTCATCAAGATTGCGACGACCAGGCTGGCGGCGATCAACGCGGCCTATGAAATGATCGAGCGAGGCCTGCGGCACGCATGAGCGGCTTTCCGCCCGACGAGCCGAGCGCCGAGGTCAGGGTATCGCCGAATTTCGGGCCACGGCGCCGGACTCTCGAACCCGACATGATCGTGCTGCACTACACCGGAATGGCGACCGGCGCCGGTGCCGAGGCATGGTTGTGCGATCCGGCAAGCGAGGTCTCGTCGCACTACCTGGTCCATGAGGACGGCCGCATTGTTCAGATGGTAAGGGAAAGCGACCGCGCCTGGCATGCCGGCAAGAGCTCGTGGCTCGGACAGAGCGACATCAACTCCTGTTCGATCGGCATCGAGATCGTCAATCCGGGGCATACGCTCGGCTATCGCAACTTTCCAAAACCGCAGATCGACGCGGTGATCGGCCTGTGCGCCGGCATCGTCGAGCGCCATTCCATTCCAGCGCAGCGGGTGCTCGCCCATTCCGACGTGGCACCGGGGCGCAAGGTCGATCCGGGCGAGAAATTTCCATGGAAGGCCTTGTTTGCCGCTGGTATCGGCCATGTTGTGCCGGCAGCACCGATCCGGCGCGGCGCGGTGCTGAAGCCAGGCGATACCGGCGCCGAGGTCGAGGCGCTGCAGTCGATGCTGGCGCTCTATGGTTATCGCGTCGAGATCACCGGCGCTTTCGACCGGCAGACCGAAATCGTGGTCGAGGCATTTCAGCGGCATTTCCGGCAGCGCCTGGTTGACGGCATGGCTGATGGATCGACGATCCGCACGCTGGAAAGGCTGCTCGCTTCCGTAAGGATAGCCTCTCTCAAATAACCTTTTGCCAGCTTAAAAGTTACAATCTGTTACTCAAAGTGACTTGCGTCGCCTTCTTTGGCGCCAATTCCGTCGTCAAAGGCGATCCGTACAGATTGTCGGACGTCTATCCCCCCAGATGTTCCGATGTTGATTGAGGGTATCTGCGCGAAGTTCTTTGTGCAGATCAAACAGAACAGGATCACATGCAGAAATTGACCGTTTTAACGGCAGCCATTGCTGCCGGCGTAATGACTTTTGCCTTCAGTGCGGCGAACAGCGCACCGCTGAGCCAGCGGGCCGATCAGGGCTTCAGTGCCGCAGCCGGCAAAACCGCCATGCCGAAGGGTGGTGCAAAAGTAGAGAAGACCGCCACCGCAAAAGTGGAAAAAGCGGCCGCGGTAAGGACGAAAAAGCCAGTCTCCGCCAAAAGGCCAACCGCTGCGAGAAAGACAATCGCCAAACAGCATGTGAAGCGTAACCGCAAACGCATCGACCGCATGGCAACGGCGTCGGTCGCTCCGCAGAGCAGGCCAGCGCCCCAGGTGGCGGTTGTCGGCGGCAGCGGACAGTATTCGGCGATCATTGCGCGTTATGCCGCCAGCTATGGCGTGCCGGTGTCGCTCGCCAATGCCGTCATCAAGATCGAGAGCAACTACCAGCCGAACCAGGTCGGCAGCGCCGGCGAGATCGGCCTGATGCAGATCAAGCCGGCGACGGCAAGGATGATGGGCTATAGCGGTTCGGTTCAGGGCCTCTATGATCCCGATACCAACATCAAATACGGCATGAAGTACCTTGCCATGGCGCGGGATCTCGGCGGCGGCACGACCTGCGGCACGATCCTGAAATACAATGCCGGCCACGCCGCCACACGGATGAACCCGGTATCCGCAGCCTATTGCGGCAAGGTCAAGGTGCAGCTGGCAGCACTTGGAGCGCCCGCCTGACAAGGGATAACTTGCTTTTTCGTTTGCGTTTTCGGCTCCGAACCCCTTTATACGCCTTGCCAGCTGGCCGGGCGGCCGCACCCGCGAAGCCGAAAGGCTGCGGGTGAGGAAAGTCCGGGCTCCATGGAGACACGGTGCCGGTTAATGGCCGGCGGGGGCGACCCCAGGGAAAGTGCCACAGAAAGCAAACCGCCACGATTTAATCGTGGCAAGGGTGAAAGGGTGGGGTAAGAGCCCACCGCGCGACTGGCAACAGGAGCGGCACGGTAAACCCCACCGGGAGCAAGACCGAATAGGGGCGGTGCGAGGGGAAACCCTCGAGGGCTGTTTCCGGCTCACCGTCCGGGTAGGTTGCGTGAGGCGTATGGCAACATGCGCCCAAGATGAATGGCCGCCACGTTCTCGTTCCGTAAGGGGCGAGGGCCATACAGAACCCGGCTTACAGGCCAGCTGGCAGTTTCCCCGATAAAAGGAAATCTCCTGATATCAGCAGGTTGCGTCTTCGGGCGCAGCCGTTGATTCACTTTTCGACCCGCAATCAAGCGCGGCATTCCTTGAAAATGGTGCGATTTAATCGTACCATTTGGACGGGAGTACTGAGGAGCGCGTCATGGGACAGGTCGACAAACGCAGCATCACGCTGTCGCCGGAATTGGCGGCGGCGGTCGACGACGTGGTCGCCGCCGGCGAATATGCCTCGGCAAGCGAGGTGATCCGCGACGCGCTGCGGCAATGGAAGGATCGGCGCGACCTGCTCGGCTACACCGTCGAGGAATTGCGCAGACTGGTGCAGGAGGGGATCGACAGCGGGCCGGGGCGGTTTGCGTCGATCGACGAAATAAAGGCCGAAGCGCGGAGACGATTGAAACCCGACAGCGCGGCATGAATTTGCTGCCCATCATCCGAACTGCACATGCAGAAGAGGATTTGATCGCGATCTGGCTTTACATTGCGCAAGACAGCGAGGCTGCAGCGGATCGGTTGCTCGATCGGGTCGAAGCCCCCTGGCAGCAATTGGCCACTTATCCCTTCTCAGGTGCACCGCGCGAAGACATCGCGCCCGGCATCCGTCACCTGATCGTCGGCGAATACCTCACTTTGTACCGTGTCAGGGAAGAGGCGATCGAAATCGTTCGCGTGCTGCACGGCCGGCGCAAGATCGACGCTGGCGATCTGAATTCGTGATTGCCGATTCAGCCACCGATTGCGTCTAGCGACGCCTCGATCGCCTGCCAAAGCTCTTCCACCGGCTCGCAGCCGACCGACAGGCGAACGAAGCCGGGCGCAACGGCGTCTCCCCTTTTTGATCGCCGTTCGGCCGAGGTGTGTACGCCACCGAACGATGTCGCTGCCTGCATCAAGGCGCAGTTGTTGATGAAATCCTCGGCCTTGTCCTCCGAGGCGAGCACGAACGAGATCAGAAAGCCGAAGCGCTCCATCTGGGCGCGGGCAAGATTGTGCGATGGGTCACTCTCCAGTCCCGGAAAGCGCAAGCCGCTGATCGCGCGATGGTTTTTCAGCCGTCGCGCTATCATTTCGGCGGAGGTGCACATGCGGTCGAAGCGCACGTCCAGCGTTTCGAGGCCGCGATGCACCAGCCATGCCTCGAACGGCCCGGGGATGGCGCCTGACGTCTCGCGCCAGTCGGTCACCCTCGAGATAATGTCCGCGTCGCGGCTGGCGACATGGCCGAACAGCACATCGGAATGGCCATTTGGCGCCTTGGTGTCGGCGGCAATGACGATATCGGCGCCGAGATCGAGCGGGCGCTGGCCGAAAGGCGTCATCGTCGTGTTGTCTACCACAAGCACCGCACCGGCTTTGTGCGCAGCTTCGGCGACGGCTGCGATGTCGCATATATCCAGCCCTGGGTTGGCGGGCGTTTCGACGAAGGCAAGCCGATATCCGTCAAAGCCGCCGTCGAGGAAGCTCGATGTTGGCCGGACATCATAAGCGACGCCGAAGGATTTCAGGAAACGGTCTGCCAGCGCTCTCGTGGTGTGATAGCCGTCGGACGGCAGCAGGATACGGTCGCCGGCTTTGAGCAGGCCGAAAAACACCGCCGAGATGGCAGCCATCCCCGAGGGAAAGGCGACGCATGGGGCGTCTTCCAAATGCGCCAGCATGTGCTCGACCGCATCCCAGGTCGGATTGCTGAAGCGGCCATATTGATCGAAGCCGGTGGCGTCGCCGGGCGCATGAAAGATGGCGGCCATCGTCAGGGGCAAGGGGATCGGCTCGCCCTTGGCAAGCCTGCCGCGACGCAGATGGGGAAGTGCCGCGGCGCGCGACTTGGCTGTTTCGGACATGGTTTCAAACCTCGTTACTGACCGGAAAAGAAGATGCCCGAGGCTATGCGCGGCAGCGATCCGCAGCAAGCCGCCTCCGGTTGGACCACACGGCCCTAAACGCTTCGTTAGGCTTAATGGAGGATAAAGACCGGAGTGCCGTCAAAGCTGCTCTCCCCAGTCGTGGCAGGCGCGTTTTGAAGACTGTTCCCGTTGACGCCCATAACACCCCATGATATCCCATTCCGATACTCAAGCCTTCGTTCCGTGTCAGGGTGAAGCGTACGCCAATCGGGCAGCCGCGGCGGCTGCGCGTTTGCCTGCGTTCGCCCGTCATGATGAAGCGGGTTTTGGACGTCGACCGGGCCGGGGCGGCGCGGACAGGAAGATGCAGAGGGGTGCGGCGGCGCAAGCGGCCGTAACGCGTAATGGACCGGTTTCTGTCGAACGCGGTGAACAGGATCGATGCGAAGGGACGGGTGTCCGTGCCGGCGCATTTCCGTGCCGTTGTGCAGAAACGCGGCTATTCGGAACTTTATGCGCTACGCTGCCTGGATCGCCCGGCGATGGATGTCGGTGGGCTCGACCTGCTCGATCGGTACGAGCAGCGTATCGCCCAGGAAGACCCGTTCCTGCAGACGGCGGACGACATGTCGTTCTTCTGCCATGGCGATGGAACGTTTCTGAAGCTCGACCAGGACGGCCGTATCACGATGAGCGATTTCATTCGCGAGCATACCGGCATTTCAGCGGAAGTGGCCTTCGTTGGCCGCGGCAATTTCTTTCAGATCTGGGAGCCGGGACGGCTCAGCGCCTATGGGACGGAAGCACGTGCCCGGCTTTTGCAGCTCCGGCAGGGGACGAAGCCCGGGGAGCGGCCAGAATGATGGCGGGCGACGGCGATGAAGTTCATGCCGTTGGCGGACCAGCCCGTCACATTCCGGTCCTCCTTGCCGAAGTTCTGGAGGCGCTGGCGCCGACAAAAGGCGAGGTGATCGTCGACGGCACGTTCGGTGCCGGCGGCTACACCAAGGCCATTCTGGCAAGCGGAGCCTCGGTCGTCGCCATCGACCGCGATCCGGATGCGATCGCGGCGGGGCGGGCCCTTGAACAGCAGTCCGGCGGCAAGCTCAGGCTTGTCCAGGCACCGTTCTCGACGCTCGACGAGCAGGTTGAAAGTGCCGATGGCGTCGTGCTCGACATCGGCATCTCCTCCATGCAGATCGACCAGCCGGAGCGCGGCTTTTCGTTCCGGGCCGATGGACCGCTCGACATGCGCATGGCGCAGGCGGGCCTGAGCGCCGCCGACGTCGTCAACACCTTCAAGGTGGGCGATCTTGCCCGCATCTTCGGTTTTCTCGGCGAGGAACGCCATGCCGGGCGCATCGCGCGCATGATCGAGAGCCGTCGCGAAAAACGCCCCTTCGAGCGCACGCTCGACCTTGCCGATGCCATCGAGACGCATATCGGTCGCGCGCCGAAAGACAAAATCCATCCGGCTACCCGCGTTTTCCAGGCGCTGCGCATCTTCGTCAATGACGAGCTCGGCGAACTGGCCAAGGCACTGTTTGCCGCCGAGCGCGTGCTGAAACCGGGCGGCCGGCTTGCCGTGGTGACCTTCCATTCCCTCGAGGACCGCATCGTCAAGCGCTTCATCGCCGACCGAGCCGATTCAGCCACCGGATCGCGGCATCTGCCCGAGGCGCAGGTGCGCACCGCCACCTTCACCAAGAAGGGCGGCGGCGTGACGCCTAGCGATGCCGAGATATCGGCAAATCCGCGGGCGCGCTCGGCAAGGCTGCGCGCTGCGATCCGTACAGAGGCGCCGGCGCGTGCCGGCGATTTTTCGATTTTCGGCCTGCCAAAACTGCCTGGCCCAAAGCTTCCCGGCGCCGATCGACCGGGAGAGAGGTGAGCACGTGTTTCGTACCAGCGACATAGTCCTGATCGCCGTCATGGTTTCGGCGGCTGCCCTGACCTACAAGACCAAGCGCGAGGCCGAGGAGCAACTGGCGGCAGTGCACAAGATCCAGGCGCAGATCCGTTATGAAGAGGACACGATCGACCTGCTCAAGGCGGACTGGAGCCTGCTTACCCAGCCGTCGCGCCTGCAGAAGCTCACCGAAATCTACAAATCGCAACTCGGACTGGAGCCGGTCAATGCGCGCCAGATCGTCGGGCTGGACGATTTGCCGGCGAAACCCGTCAACATCGAGGACCTTTCATCGCAGCGGCTGGGCGGCATGGCCGATGTGGGCGGCAAGGATCCCGTGGTGACCGGAGGTATCGTCCAATGATCACCGGATTTCCAATCGCCGCCAGACTTCCAAAGATTGTCAGGCTGCTGAAGCGCGGTTCGAAGCCGAATGCAGGCGGATCGATCGTGGTCGAAGGCGCCCGCAAGGCGACGGGTGGCAAGGGCAGGACCCGCATCGTCATGACGATGGCGGTGTTCTTCGGCATTTATTCGACCATTGCCGGGCGGCTGGTCTATCTGGGTTTCCAGAATCCCGACCTGTCGGGCGGGCCACAGAGCCGGGTGACCGCATCGCGACCAGACATCGTCGACCGTAACGGCGAAGTGCTGGCGACCGACATCAAGACGGCGTCGCTGTTTGCTGAGCCGCGCCGCATCGTCGATGCCGACGAGGCGATCGAAAAGCTGTCGACGGTGCTTCCCGAGATCGACTACGAGCAGACATATAACAAGCTGAAGAGCGGCGCCGGCTTCGTCTGGCTGCAGCGGCAACTGACGCCGAAGCAGCAGGCCGACATCATGCAACTCGGCATCCCCGGATTCGGCTTTCGCACCGAGAAGCGCCGGTTCTATCCGGCCGGCGAAACCTCGTCCTACATTGTCGGCCTCACCAACATCGACAATCAGGGCATCTCCGGCATGGAGAAATACATCGACGAACAGGGTTTGAGCGACCTTCAGGCGTCGGGCCTGGCGGTGGCCAAGGATTTGAAGCCGGTGCAGCTCTCGATCGACCTGCGCGTCCAGCATATCGTGCGCGACGAGGTCGCCACCGGCATGGAAAAGTACCACGCCATCGCCGCGGGCGCCGTCGTGCTCAACGTCAAGACCGGTGAGGTGCTGGCGATGGCCTCGGTTCCGGATTTCGATCCGAACAACCCCTATAACGCGCAGGACAAGGACCGGCTCAACCGTATGTCCGCTGGCCTCTACGAAATGGGGTCGACCTTCAAGAGCTTCACCACCGCCATGGCGCTCGATTCCGGCAAGATAACGCTGCAAAGCCGTTTCGACGCGTCGCGCCCGATCAGGATCGGCCATCAGACCATCCATGATTTCCATGGCAAGGGCCGGGTGCTGTCGGTGCCGGAAGTGTTCATCTACTCGTCCAACATCGGCTCGGCTAAGGAAGCCGAAGCGGTTGGCATCGACGGACACCGCGAATTCCTGCATCGCCTGGGAATCCTCGAGAAGATGCAGACCGAACTGCCGGAAGTCGCCCGGCCGACCGAGCCCAAGGTCTGGAAGCAGGTCAATTCGATCACCATCGCCTTCGGCCACGGCGTGTCGACGACGCCGCTGCAGACAGCGGTCGGCTGCGCCGCGCTGATGAATGGCGGCTATCTGATGGACCCGACCTTCCTGCCGCGCACGCAGGAGCAGGCGATGGCGGTGGCCAAGAAAGTGGTCAGCGACAAGACGGTCGAGGGCATGCGCTATCTCTATGCGCTCAATGCCGAAAAGGGATCCGGCCGCAATGCACGGGTGCCAGGATACCGGGTGGGCGGCAAGACGGGAACGGCGGAGAAGGTCGTCAACGGCCGCTACTCGAAGGAAAAGAATTTCAACGCCTTCGTTGCGGCTTTCCCGATGGACGATCCGCAATACATAGTGCTGACGATCGCCGACGAACCGAAGCCGGAAAAGCCCGGCATGGGTGCTACGGCCGCCTCGAACGCGGGCATCATGGCTGCAAACATCATCCGACGTGCGGCTTCCATGCTTGGCGTGAAGCCAGATTTCAGCCATGAAAATGGTGCAACGCTGGTTTCCTATCAGTGATTCTTGGGGCGCGCCGGCAACTGCGCGCTATTTTGTTGCAATGAACGGGGTTCGATGAAGCTGAAAAATCTAGCCGGTATCCTGCCTGTCGAGGGGACAGCTTCCTTCGACATGGAGGTTACAGGGATTTCGTCGGATTCCCGCCAGGTAACACGGGGCGTCGTCTTTTTCGCGCTCACCGGCTCCAAGGCGGATGGCGCAGCCTACGCAGCCGAGGCCGCGAGCCGCGGCGCTGCAGCGATCGTGGTCGGCAAGGGCAGTGCGGTCGCCGGGCTGCCAGTTCCGGTTCTTGTCGTAGACGATCCGCGCCTTGCGCTTGCGCTGAGTGCGGCCCGTTATTTCGGCAAGCAACCGCAAACCATGGTCGCGGTGACCGGAACCAGCGGCAAGACCTCCGTCGCCGCATTCACCCGACAGATATGGGAGCAGGCGGGTTTGGTCGCCGCTTCGATCGGCACGACCGGTGTGGTGGCGCCGGGCCGCAATGAATATGGCTCGCTGACCACGCCGGATCCGGTGGCACTGCACAGGCTGCTCAAGGAGTTGGCGGAGGCCGGCGTCACCCACGCCTCGATGGAAGCGTCTAGCCATGGCCTCGACCAGCGCCGGCTCGACGGCGTCAAGCTTGCGGCCGGCGGCTTCACCAATCTCGGCCGCGACCATATGGACTATCATCCGACGGTCGAGGACTATCATCGCGCCAAATTGCGTCTGTTCGACGCGCTGCTGCCGAAGGGCGCGCCGGCCATCATCTTTGCCGACGACCCGTGGTCGGAGCCGACGATCAAGGCGGCGCATGCAGCGGGACTGAACGTGCTGACGGTCGGACGCCATGGCGATTTCCTGCGGCTGAAGCGGGTCGAGCACGAGCGCCACCGCCAGCGCGCCGAGGTCGAAGCGGACGGCGTTCTCCATGAAGTCGACTTGCCGCTGGCCGGCGACTTCCAGATTGCCAACGCGCTGGTGTCGGCCGGCCTCGCCATTTCGACTGGAACATTTGTTGCCAAAGCGTTGATGGCGCTGGAGAAATTGAAGGGCGCGCCGGGACGGCTCGACCTGGTTGGGACGGCCGCCAACGGCGCCCCCGTCTATGTCGACTACGCGCACAAGCCGGATGCGCTGGAAAACGTGCTGGCTTCGGTTCGCCCCTTTACCACCGGCCGCGTCATCGTCGTATTCGGTTGCGGCGGCGACCGGGACCGGGGCAAGCGGCCGATCATGGGCGAGATCGCCACAAGGCTGGCCGACGTCGTCATCGTCACCGACGACAATCCCCGCTCGGAAGTACCCGAGACGATCCGCGCCGCGATTCTCGCGGCCGCACCGGGTGCGATCGAGATCGGCGACCGGCGCAAGGCCATCCACGAGGCGGTCGGGATGCTTCACGCTGGCGACACGCTGATCGTGGCCGGCAAGGGCCATGAGGAAGGCCAGACCATCGGCACCGAGACGCTGCATTTTTCCGATCATGAGGAAGTTCGCTCGGCGCTCAGGGAGCAAGCAGCGTGAGCTATCTGTGGACCTCCGAGGCGCTGGTTGCCGCCATGGATGGCCGGCCGCTCGGTCCGATGCCTGAAGGCATCGCCGGCATTTCCATCGACAGCCGCAGCCTGCAGCCGGGAGATGCTTTCTTCGCCATCAAGGGCGAGGCCATGGACGGCCATGATTTCGTCACCGCCGCCATCAAGGCGGGCGCCGGCGTGCTGGTCGTCGCCGAGGGCAAGCTGCCGTCGCTGGGGCGGCTGACAGCACCGATGATCGTCGTGGAGGACGTGCTTGTCGCTCTGGAAAAGCTCGGCGTTGCCGCGCGCGCACGCTCAAAGGCGAGGGTGATTGCCGTGACCGGGTCGGCGGGCAAGACCACCACCAAGGAAGCGCTACGCCATGCTCTGTCCGCAGTCGGTACGGTGCATGCATCGGCGCAGTCGTTCAACAATCACTGGGGTGTGCCGCTGACGCTGGCGCGCATGCCGCAGGATTGCGACTATGCCGTCTTCGAGATCGGCATGAACCATCCGGACGAGATCCGGCCTTTGGTCAAGATGGTCCGGCCGCATGTCGCCATCGTTACACTGATCGCAGCCGCTCACCTTGGCTTCTTCCGCAACCTGGACGAGATCGCCAAGGCCAAGGCAGAGGTTTTCGAAGGGCTGGAGCCCGGTGGCGCCGCCCTTCTCAACCGCGACGATGCGCGCTGGAAGCTGCTGGAGAAGATGGCGAAAGAGGCCGGGGTCGAGCATGTCTACGGGTTCGGCGAGAATGCTCGGGCGACCTTCAAACTGATCAAATGCGAGCTCAATGCCGATCACTCGGTCATCACTGCCAAGATCGGCGGGCATGAGATTGTCGCCAGGATCGGCGCGCCGGGCCGCCATATGGTGCAGAATGTGCTGGCCGTACTGGGCGCCGCGCATCTGGTCGGCGCCGACGTCACCAGGGTTGCGCAGGCGCTGGCCGATCTTTCGCCCGAACGCGGACGCGGCAAGCGCTATGTGTTGCGTCATCCCAGGGGGCCGATCACGCTGATCGACGAGAGCTACAACGCCAATCCGGCGTCGATGAGCGCTGCAATGGCACTGCTCAACACGACGCCGGTGTCGGGCGAAGGCAGGCGCATTGCCGTGCTCGGCGATATGCTCGAGCTCGGCAGCCATTCGGCGAAATTGCATGCCGCGCTTGCCGGTCTGATCGTCGGCACCGACACGCGCACGGTCTTTCTCGGCGGCCCGGAAATGCGGGCGCTGGCCGACGTTTTGCCCGGCGAGATCAGGACGGAGTACCGCGCCGGCGCGGAAGATCTGAAACCGGTTCTTCTATCGGAATTGAAGCCCGGCGACGTGGTCATGATCAAATCGTCGAAGGGCATAGGCTTTTCAAAGCTGGTCGAGGCGTTGCTCGGCAAGTTTCCGGCGGAAGCCACAAACAGCAGACAGACCTAGGATCGGTCCGGGGGACGCAAGCGCATGCTAACACTGCTCGTCGAATTTGCGGACAAGATCTCGGTCTTCAACGTCTTCCGCTACATAACTTTCCGCACCGGCGGAGCGCTGATCACAGCGGCGCTGATCGTGTTCATCTTCGGACCGACCATCATCAATTCGCTGAGGCTGCGGCAAGGCAAGGGCCAGCCGATCCGCGCCGACGGGCCGCAGACGCATTTCAAGAAGGCGGGAACGCCGACAATGGGCGGATTGATGATCCTGTCCGGCATCGTCGGTTCGTCGCTGCTGTGGGCGAACCTGTCGAGCATCTACGTCTGGGTGGTGCTGCTGGTGACGCTGGGATTCGGCTCGATCGGCTTCTACGACGATTATCTCAAAGTGACCAAGCAGTCGCATCTCGGCTTTTCCGGCAAGGCGCGGCTGGGGCTCGAATTCGTCATCGCCGGCATCGCCGCCTGGGTGATCATGCACAACGGCCAGGCGCCGTTCTCGTCATCGTTGACATTCCCTTTCGCCAAGGAGTTTCTCGTCAATCTCGGCTGGTTCTTCATCCCGTTCTCGTGCTTCGTCATCGTCGGCGCCGGCAATGCGGTGAACCTGACCGACGGCCTCGACGGACTGGCTATCGTGCCGATCATGATCGCCGCGGCGTCCTTCGGCGTCATCGCCTATCTCTCCGGCAACGCGGTGTTCGCCGAATATCTGCAGATCCATTTCGTGCCCGGCACCGGTGAACTTGCAGTGGTCCTTGGAGCGGTGATCGGCGCCGGGCTTGGCTTCCTCTGGTTCAATGCGCCGCCGGCGGCGATCTTCATGGGCGACACGGGCTCGCTGGCACTGGGTGGGCTGATCGGCACGGTCGCGGTGGCAACCAAGCACGAGATCGTGCTGGTCATCGTCGGAGGCCTGTTCGTCGTCGAGATATTCTCGGTCATCATCCAGGTCGGCTACTTCAAGATGACCGGCAAGCGCGTCTTCCTGATGGCGCCGATCCACCATCATTTCGAAAAGCTCGGGTGGACCGAAAGCCAGGTGGTGATTCGCTTCTGGATCATCGCCGTCATCCTGGCGCTGGTCGGCCTGTCGACCCTGAAGCTCAGATAGGAGGCCGCTTGATCCCCGCCGCATCCTTTTCAGGCAAGCGCGTTTCGCTCTTCGGGCTCGGCGGCTCGGGGATCGCCACAGCGCGCGCGCTGATCGAGGGCGGCGCGGATGTGCTGGCCTGGGACGACAATCCCGACAGCGTCGCCAAGGCCGGCGCGGTCGGCATCACGACAGCGGACCTGCGCGGTGCGGACTGGGCGAGGTTTTCCGCCTTCGTGCTGTCGCCCGGCGTGCCGCTGACGCACCCGAAGCCGCATTGGACCGTCGAGCTCGCGCGGGGCTCCGGCGTCGAGATCATCGGCGATATCGAGCTTTTCTGCCGCGAGCGGACGGCGAGGGCGCCGGCAGCACCCTTTATTGCCATCACCGGCACCAACGGCAAGTCGACGACCACGGCACTGACGGCGCACATCCTCAAATCGGCTGGGCGCGACACGCAGATGGGCGGCAATATCGGCCGCGCGGTGATGACGCTGGATCCGCCGCAGCCCGAGCGGCACTATGTGGTTGAGTGCTCGTCCTACCAGATCGATCTTGCCCCCTCGATCAATCCGACGGCCGGTGTGCTGCTCAATCTGACGCCGGACCATCTCGACCGCCATGGCACGATGCAACACTACGCCTCGATCAAGGAGCGGCTGGTGGCCGGCAGCGAGACGGCAATTATCGGTGTCGACGATTCCTGGTGCGCCCAGATCGCCGATCGGCTGGAGCGAGCCGGCCGGCAGGTCATTCGGATTTCCAAGCGCCTGCCGCTGACCGACGGCTATTTCGCCGACGGCACCAACCTGATGGAAGCCGTGCACGGCCGCTACAGCCGGATCGCCTTCCTCGCAGGCATCGGCTCGTTGCGCGGCCAGCACAATGCGCAGAATGCACTGGCTGCCGCTGCCGCCTGCCTCAAAGTCGGGCTCGAACTCGGCGAGATCCAATCCGGACTGGAGAGTTTCCCGGGGCTGGCGCACCGCATGGAGCAGGTCGGCCGCAAAGAGCATGTGCTGTTCGTCAACGATTCCAAGGCGACCAATGCCGATGCCGCTGCACCGGCGCTGTCGAGCTTTGCGCGTATCTACTGGATTGCCGGCGGCCTGCCGAAGGAGGGCGGCATCGAGCCGTTGCGCGGCTTCTTCCCGCGCATCGCCAAGGCCTATCTGATCGGCGAAGCTGCACCGGCCTTTTCGGCGACGCTGGGCGAGGCGGTGCCTTACGAGATCTCAGGCACGTTGGCTGCGGCGGTCGAACACGCCGCCCGCGATGCGGCCAGGGATAACAGCGGCGAGGCAGTGGTGCTGCTGTCGCCAGCCTGCGCCAGTTTCGACCAGTTCAAGAATTTCGAAGTCCGCGGCGAGGCGTTCAGGCAAGCCGCAACCGCCATTGATGGCGTGAAGCCCATCGGAGGGACACGATAATGCAAAGCCGTCTCGACAAAAGCCCTGTGGCGACCTGGTGGTGGACGATCGATCGCTGGTTCCTGGCGGCGTTCCTGTCGCTGATGGGGCTCGGCATCGTTTTGTCCTTCGCCGCAAGCCCGGCGGTGGCCGAGCGCATCGGGCTAGACAGTTTCCACTTCGCCACACGCCAGATCATCTTCACCATTCCGGCGCTTGGGGTAATGCTGGCCGTCTCGTTCCTCGAATCCAGGCAGATCCGGCGCATGGCGCTGGTCATGTTGTGCATCATGCTGTTTCTGATGGTGGCAGTGCTCTATATCGGCGTCGAGGTGAAGGGCGCGCGGCGCTGGGTGTCGCTAGCCGGCCTGTCGATCCAGCCGTCCGAGTTCCTGAAACCGGCCTTCGTCATCATCTGCGCCTGGCTGTTCGCCGAGCACAAGCGCCAGCCCGACATTCCGGGCAATCTGTTCGCCATGTTGCTGCTTGCGCTGGTCATCTCGCTGCTGGTGGCGCAGCCTGACCTTGGGCAAACCATGCTGGTGCTCGGCACCTGGGGGGTGATGTTCTTCATGGCCGGGTTGCCGTGGCTGTGGATCGTCGCGCTGGGTGCTGCAGGCGTCGGCGGCGTGTTCGCCGCCTATGCGGTGTTCCCGCACGTTGCCGGCCGTATCGACCGCTTCATGACCGGCGAGGGCGACACGTTCCAGGTCGACATGGGCCGCGAGGCGCTGATCAATGGCGGCTGGTTCGGCGTCGGGCCGGGCGAGGGTACCGTCAAGCGGGTCATCCCCGACAGCCACGCAGATTTTGTCTTCTCCGTCGCCGGCGAGGAATTCGGGCTGATCATGTGTTTCTTCATCATGTCCATCTTCGGCTTCATCGTGCTGCGCGGTCTCAACACGGCACTCAGGGAGCAGGACGATTTCACCCGCTACGCGGTGGGCGGCCTGGTTACGGTCTTCGGCCTGCAGTCGGTCATCAACATGGCCGTCAATCTGCAGCTGATGCCGGCCAAGGGCATGACGCTGCCGTTCATCTCCTACGGCGGCTCTTCGCAGATCGCGATCGCCATCTCGATGGGCATGGTGCTGGCGCTGACGCGCAAGCGCCCGGAAAAGCGCAAGCAGCTGGGCTTCATGCCGTCGCCGCGTGCGATGCCGGCGGAGTGAGATGGCGAAGGGGGTTATCCTTCTGGCGGCAGGCGGAACGGGCGGACATCTGTTCCCGGCCGAGGCGCTGGCACATGAACTGACCAGTCGCGGCTGGACGGTGCATCTGGCGACGGACGACCGCGCCGAGCGCTTTGCCGGGCAGTTCCCGGCGGCCGCCATCCATCCGATCCAGTCGGCGACGATGGGCTCGAAGAATCCCTTTGCTATGCTCGCCGCGTTTTGGAAAATCTGGCGTGGGGTTAGGCAGGCATCCGCCGTCATCGCCAGCATCAAGCCCGCCATCGTGGTCGGCTTCGGCGGCTATCCGACACTGCCGCCGCTTTACGCGGCGACCCGGCGCAAGGTACCGACGCTGATCCACGAGCAGAATGCGGTCATGGGCCGCGCCAACCGGGCGCTCGCCGGCCGCGTCGACGCCGTTGCCGGCGGATTCCTGCCGGAAGACATCAGTGCCACTGGCGCAAAGACGGTGACCACCGGCAATCCGGTCAGGCCGCAAGTATTGGAGGCCGCGAATACACCCTATGCTGCTTCGGCCGGCGAAGAGCCGTTCCGGTTTCTGGTATTTGGAGGCAGCCAGGGCGCGCAGTTCTTTTCCGACGCGGTGCCGGCGGCGATCGCCCGGTTTTCCGATGCACAGCGTAGGCGACTGGCGATCACGCAGCAGGCCCGCGCCGACGATGTGGGGCGGGTGAGAGCCGCCTATGCCGCGCTTGGCATCGAGGCCGAGGTGTCGCCCTTCTTCACCGACATGGCGGCGCGGCTCGCGGCGGCGCATCTGGTGATGTCGCGCTCCGGCGCGTCGACCGTATCGGAAATCGCGGTGATCGGCAGGCCGGCGCTGCTGGTGCCTTATCCCCACGCGCTCGACCACGACCAGGCGGCGAATGCGGCGGCCCTTGCCGCAGCGGGTGGCGCCGAGGTGCATCCGCAATCCACGCTTTCGGTGGAGCGGATCGCTGCGCTTGTCGGCGGGCTGATGGATGATCCAGGCAGGGCGGCGACAATGGCTGCGGCGGCGAAATCGTCCGGTAAACCGGATGCCGCGCGGTTGCTCGCCGATCTGACAGAGGCTATTGCGTCCAGGAAATCCGTTTCGGAATTCAGGAAGGAGACGCACGCATGAAGATGCCACAGACGATCGGCCTCGTGCATTTCATCGGCATTGGCGGCATCGGCATGAGCGGCATCGCCGAGGTGCTGCACAATCTCGGCTACAAGGTGCAGGGATCCGATCAGGCCGACAGCGCCAATGTGCAGCGGCTGCGCGACAAGGGCATCGAATGCTTCGTCGGCCACCAGGCCGAGAACCTCGGCGAGGCCGAAGTGGTCGTCGTCTCCACCGCAATCAAGAAATCAAACCCGGAGCTGAAGGCGGCGAGAGAGAAGTTGCTGCCGATCGTGCGGCGCGCCGAAATGCTGGCCGAGCTGATGCGCTTCCGGCAGGCGGTCGCGATCGGCGGCACGCATGGCAAGACGACGACGACTTCGATGGTGGCGACGCTACTCGATGCCGGCGGGCTCGACCCGACGGTGATCAATGGCGGCATCATCAATGCCTATGGCACCAATGCCCGCATGGGCGACGGCGAATGGATGGTGGTCGAGGCCGACGAGAGCGACGGCACCTTCCTCAAGCTGCCGGCCGAGATTGCCGTCGTCACCAATATCGACCCCGAGCATCTCGACCATTACGGCTCCTTCGACAAAGTGCGCGAGGCGTTTCGCCAGTTCGTCGAGAATGTGCCGTTCTACGGCTTTGGCGTGATGTGCACCGACCATCCCGAGGTGCAGGCGCTGGTCGGCCGCATCGAGGACCGGCGCGTCATCACCTATGGCGAAAATGCGCAGGCCGACGTGCGCTTCACCAATCATCGCATGGATGGCCCGACTTCGGAATTCGACGTGGTGATCCGCGACCGCAAGACGCACGGCCAGATAACGATATCAGGTCTGCGGCTACCGATGCCCGGGCGCCACAATGTCTCCAATGCGACGGCGGCGATTGCCGTCGCGCACGAGCTCGGCCTTTCGGCTGAGGCAATCAAGAAGGGTCTGTCGTCCTTCGCCGGCGTCAAGCGGCGCTTCACCCATACCGGTTCGTGGAATGGCGTCGATGTGTTCGACGATTACGGCCATCATCCGGTCGAGATCACGGCGGTACTGAAGGCTGCGCGCAGCGCTACCAAGGGTCGCATCATCGCCGTTACCCAACCGCATCGCTTCACCCGGCTGCGCGATCTGTTCGACGAGTTTTCCGTCTGCTTCAACGACGCCGATACGGTAATGGTGGCGCCTGTCTATGCGGCCGGCGAGGAACCGATCGACGGCGTTACGTCCGATGCACTGGTGTCGCGCATCCGCTCCGGCGGCCATCGCGACGCACGCTACATCGAAGGTCCGGCGGCGATTGCGCCGATCGTGCGCGAGGTGGCGAAGCCGGGCGATTTTGTGGTCTTCCTCGGTGCCGGCAACATCACCCAATGGGCCTATGCGCTGCCCAAGGAACTCGGCGGGACCATCACATGACGCGCGGCCAGGCGTTGATCGAGAAGCTTGGCGACCGGCTTGCCGGACTGCGCGGCCGCATCACGCCCAATGCCGAGATGGACAAGATCACCTGGTTTCGAGCCGGCGGGCTCGCGGACGCATTGTTCCAGCCGGCCGACGAGGACGATCTTGCCACGTTCCTGAAGGCGGTGCCGGAGGAAATTCCGCTGACCATCGTCGGCGTCGGCTCGAACCTGCTTGTCCGTGACGGCGGCATTGCGGGCTTTGTCATCCGGCTTTCGGCCAAAGGCTTTGGTGAGACCGAAGTTATTGCGCCGACCACGATCAAGGCGGGCGCTGCGACACCCGACAAGCGCCTTGCGGCCGTCGCCTATGAGGCCGGCATCGGTGGCTTTCATTTCTACCACGGCATTCCCGGCGCCGTTGGCGGAGCGCTGAGGATGAACGCCGGCGCCAATGGCGTCGAGACGCGCGAGCGCGTGGTCGAGGTGCGGGCACTCGACCGCAAGGGCAATGTTCATACGCTGAGCAATGCCGATATGGGCTATGCCTATCGCCATTCATCGGCGCCGTCCGGGCTGATCTTCACGTCGGCGCTGCTCGAAGGCGTTCCCGAGGACAAGGCGGCGATCAAGGCCGCGATGGATGCTGTCCAGAACCATCGCGAGACCGTGCAGCCGATCCGCGAAAAGACCGGTGGCTCGACCTTCAAGAATCCCGAGGGCACCTCGGCCTGGAAGGAAATCGACAAGGCCGGCTGCCGCGGCCTGATGGTCGGTGGGGCGCAGATGTCGCCGATGCATTGCAACTTCATGATCAACACCGGAACGGCCACAGGCTACGAGCTTGAATATCTCGGTGAGACGGTGCGCGCGCGTGTGCTCGAAAAATCGGGCATCCGGCTGCAGTGGGAGATCAAGCGCATCGGCAATTTTCGGCCGGGCCATGCTGTCCAGGAATTTCTCGGGCAGTTGCTTTAGGCAAGCCGACCGCCGTTGCCTTTCGGACTCATGAATTCACATTTTGCTGCCGTTTTTGCGGAAAGTGAATCCATCGGAATCGTAAGCACTTGCCAGCGAATCAACTCTCTGATTCTCTGCCCTGAAGCGTTTCCTGATTTGAGTCGTTTCGACGCGTTACTCGCGTTTCCGTCTGGGGGGCAACCTGCCGGGAGACTCGGACTCAATGTTGCGGAAACAAGGGAGCGAAGTTGCTCGGGCGCATTTGAGTGCGCGCGATGCTTTTCGGGGCATGCACGATGGTGCAGGCCTGCTGTGAGAGGAAATGACGGGGAATGACAAGCAAGCATGTGGCCGTCCTTCTGGGGGGATTCTCGTCCGAGCGGCCCGTGTCCCTGTCGTCGGGTAAAGCCTGCGCCGATGCGCTCGAGGGAGAGGGCTACCAGGTCACCCGCGTCGACGTCTCGCGCGACATCGGCTCGGTGCTGGGCGCGCTCAAGCCTGACGTCGTCTTCAATGCGCTGCACGGCCCCTTCGGCGAGGACGGCACCATCCAGGGCATCCTTGAGTACCTCGCCATTCCGTACACCCATTCCGGCGTGCTTGCCTCGGCGCTCGCGATGAACAAGGAACAGGCCAAGAAGGTCGCCAAGGCGGCCGGCATTCCGGTGGCCGAATCGAAGGTGGCCAATCGCTTCGCCATCCAGAACAAGCACCCGATGAAGCCGCCCTATGTCGTCAAGCCGGTCAATGAAGGGTCGAGCTTCGGTGTCGTCATCGTCCATGAAGGCCAGTCGCATCCACCGCAGATCATCGGCTCGTCCGAGTGGAGATATGGCGATACGGTGATGGTCGAGCGTTATGTGCACGGGCGGGAATTGACGTGCGCGGTGATGGGCGATGTGGCGCTCGGTGTCTGCGAGATCATCCCGACCGGCCATTCCTTCTACGACTATGATTCAAAATACGTCGCGGGAGGATCAAAACACGAATGCCCGGCAAAACTTTCACCGAATATTTACCAAAAAATACAGACACTGACGCTCAAGGCTCACCAAGCTATCGGCTGTCGGGGCGTTTCCCGGTCGGACTTCCGTTATGACGATCGTCACTCCGAAAACGGCGAAATTGTCTGGCTCGAGGTCAACACCCAGCCGGGCATGACGCCGACGTCTTTGGTGCCGGAAATCGCCGCGCAAGCGGGACACTCGTTCGGCGATTTGTTGAGTTGGATGGTGGAGGACGCTTCGTGTCTGCGTTGAAGTGGGGACAGGGCAAGGGGAAGGGCGCGGCCGGGCCGGCGCTGTTCGGCATGCCGTTGTCGTTCGACCATTTCGTGCTGCCGCGCCTGCTCCGCCGGCCGGTGCGCGTGCTGGCGCGCCTCGGCGAAGGCGACTTCGAAGCGCCGCCCTATTGCGCTGCCATGCTGTCGGCGGCACTGCTTGTTTCGAGCAGTGCCTATGGCGCCTATCTCGGCGGATATTCCGACGCCATCGTCCAGAGTGTCACCGCCCGCACCGGCTTTGCCGTCGACCAAGTCAAGGTCGTCGGCAACCGCGAAACGTCCGAGATCGATATTCTCGACACGCTGGAACTCGACGGCTGGACCTCGCTGATCGGCTTCGATGCCGAAGCCGCGCGCGAACGCATCACCACGCTACCCTGGGTCGAAGCCGCGGCAGTGCGCAAGGTCTACCCGCATACGCTGGAAGTGCGCGTCGAGGAGCGCGAGCCGTTCGCGCTGTGGCAGCAAGGCAGCGCGCTTTCGGTGATCGAGAAATCCGGCACCGTCATTGCGCCGTTCTCCGGCGGCAAGCAGATATTGCTGCCGCTGATCATCGGCACCGGCGCGCCGGCCAAGGCGCCGGATTTCCTGGCCAAGATAAAGAATTATCCGGAGCTTGCCGCGCGGATCAAGGGCTATATCCGCATCGGCGAACGGCGCTGGGATCTCAAGCTTGAAAACGGCATCACGATCAAGCTTCCCGAAGACGGTGAGGATCAGGCGATTGCCGACCTGGTCAGGATGGACCACGAGAACGGGCTTTTGACGCGCGACATCGCCGCCGTCGACATGCGTCTGTCCGATCGTCTGGTCGTCCAGTTGACGCCGGAAGCGGCGACACAGCGCCAAGCCGCGCTCGACGAAAAGCCCAAGATGCTGAAGCGCAAGCCGGAGACGAAGATATGAGCTGGCTTGGCGGCAATAGCGATGCCTCGTCGCGCCGGTCCGGTATCCTGACGGTGCTGGATGTCGGCTCCAGCAAGGTCTGCTGCGTGGTGGCCAAACTCAAGCCGCGCGATGATGGCAAGCTGCTGCGCGGACGCTCGCATCGCGTCCAGGTGATCGGCATCGGCCACCAGAAATCGCAAGGCGTGAAATCGGGCGTCGTCATCGATCTCGACCGCGCCGAGCACGCCATCCGTCTGGCCGTCGACGCCGCCGAACGCATGGCGGGACTGACGGTCGATTCGCTGATCGTCAACATGACTGCCGGTCGGCTGAAGAGCGAGGCTTTTTCGGCCACCATCAATCTCGGCGGCCATGAGGCCGACGAGGCCGACATCAAGCGCGTGCTTGCCGCCGGTGCCAAGCAGGCGCTGCGGGCTGAGCGCGAGGTGATCCATTCGCTTCCCGTTGCCTTTTCGCTGGATGCCGAGCGCGGTGTGCGCGATCCGCGCGGCATGGTTGGCGACCAGCTCGGCGTCGACATGCATGTGCTGACAGGCGATGCAGCGCCCTTGCGCAATCTCGAGCTCTGCATCAACCGCTCGCACCTGTCGGTCGAGCGCATGGTGGCGACGCCCTATGCCAGCGGGCTAGCCGCGCTGGTCGACGACGAGCTCGAAATGGGTGCGGCCTGCATCGACATGGGCGGCGGCACGACGACGATCTCGGTGTTTTCGGAAGGCAAGTTCGTTCACGGCGACGCCATCGCGATCGGCGGCAACCACGTCACTCTGGATATGGCCAAGGGCCTGTCGACCTCGCTCGATGCCGCCGAAAGGCTGAAAGTGATGCACGGCTCGGCGCTGCCTGGCAGCGCCGACGATCGCGACCTGGTTTCAATCCATCCGATCGGCGAGGACGGCGAGGTGCCGTTGCAGATCCCGCGCTCGGTGATGACGCGCATCATCCGCGCCCGCATCGACGAGACGCTGGAACTGCTGCGCGACCGGCTGAACAAATCCGGCTACGGCAATGCGGTTGGCAAGCGTGTGGTGCTGACCGGCGGCGCCAGCCAGCTTGCCGGCCTGCCCGAAGCAGCACGCCGCATTCTCGGCCGCAATGTGCGCATTGGCCGCCCGCTTGGCGTGGCAGGCCTGCCCGAGGCGGCCAAGGGGCCGGCTTTCTCGACGCCCGTCGGGCTTCTGATCTACCCGCAGATGGCGAGCTTCGAGAGCCGCCCGGCGAAGGGAATTTCCGGTCTTCGGATGACCGGAACAGGCGGAAAACTGCATCGAATGAGTCAGTGGTTGAGAGACAGTTTTTAATTTGACGGGGACAGCCCCATAGGCGGCCGCGGCGGCGAAGCGGCGGGAAAGGCAAAGGACGAAGACAATGACCATCAATCTGCAGAAGCCGGACATCACCGAGCTCAAGCCGCGCATCACCGTGTTCGGTGTCGGCGGCGGCGGCGGCAACGCCGTCAACAACATGATCACCGCCGGCTTGCGCGGCGTCGAGTTCGTGGTGGCCAACACCGACGCGCAGGCACTGACGATGTCGAAGGCCGAGCGGCTGATCCAGCTCGGTGCGCATGTCACCGAGGGTCTCGGCGCCGGATCGCAGCCTGAAGTCGGGCGCGCGGCGGCGGAAGAGTGCATCGACGAGATCATCGATCATCTCTCCAACACACATATGTGCTTCGTCACTGCCGGCATGGGCGGCGGCACCGGTACCGGGGCGGCCCCCGTCGTTGCCCGCGCTGCCCGCGAAAAGGGCATCCTCACGGTCGGCGTCGTCACCAAGCCGTTCCACTTCGAAGGCCAGCGCCGCATGAAGACGGCCGACATGGGTATCGAGGAACTGCAGAAATGCGTCGATACCCTGATCGTCATTCCCAACCAGAACCTGTTCCGGCTGGCCAACGACAAGACCACCTTCGCCGATGCCTTCGCCATGGCCGACCAGGTGCTCTATTCGGGCGTTGCCTGCATCACCGACCTGATGGTCAAGGAAGGCCTGATCAATCTCGACTTCGCCGACGTCCGCTCGGTCATGCGCGAAATGGGCAAGGCGATGATGGGAACCGGCGAGGCTTCGGGCGAGGGCCGCGCAATGGCCGCGGCTGAAGCCGCCATCGCCAACCCGCTGCTCGACGAGACCTCGATGAAGGGCGCCAAGGGCCTGCTGATCTCGATCACCGGCGGCCGCGACCTGACCCTGTTCGAAGTCGATGAGGCGGCAACCCGCATTCGCGAAGAGGTCGACCAGGACGCCAACATCATTCTGGGCGCTACCTTCGACGAGGAACTCGAAGGCGTTATCCGCGTGTCGGTGGTCGCCACCGGCATCGACAAATCGGCGGCCGAAATCGCTGCCGCGCCGATCGCCATCCGCGCGGCTCCGCCGAAGCCGGTCAGCCGCCCGGCGGCCCAGGTCACGGAAATGCGCCCGGCGCCTGTCCAGCAACCGATCTATGAACCACGTGCTGCCGATCCGGTCGCCGAGGCCATTCAGCTCGCCGAGGCGAATGCGGCAGCGATGGCGCAGGCCCGCCCGGCAGCGGTCGCGCATGCGGAAGACTTCCGTCCGCAGAGCAAGATTTTCCAGGCGCCTCCCGCTCAGCCGCAACCGATGATGCAGCCGGTGGCTCAGCAAGCGATGCAGCCCGCTCCGCATCGTGAAATGCCGCAGCCGGTTGCCGCGGCACCCCAGCGCATGCCGCGGGTCGAGGATTTCCCGCCGCAGGTGAAGGCCGAAGTGGAAGCCAAGGCCCGCCCGGCCGACCACGAGAACAGCGGCCCCATGGGCTTGCTCAAGCGCCTGACCAACGGCTTGACCCGCCGCGAAGAGGAGCCTGCACGGTTGCAGCCGGCGCAGCCGCGCGAACCGAAACTGCGCCAGGCGCCGGCGGAAGTGCGCCGCCTAGCCAGCCAGGATCCGCAGCTTTACGCACCGCGCCGCGGCCAGCTGGACGAGCAGGGCCGCCTGACGCCGCAGAGCCGGGCTGTCCAGGAAGACGATCAGTTGGAGATTCCCGCCTTCCTGCGCCGACAGGCCAATTGATCTGTTAACGGTTCGTAACAGTTGTTAACAGGCGAGCAGGAAGCTGTTCGCCTGTTGATATTAAAAGCGATTTTAAAACAAGGACTTATGGGGCAATCCCGCGCTGGACCGCAGTTACAACGAGTAAGAAACCGTGATTTGGAGTCTCCCTGCGGGACCATTATCTTCGCGACCGACCAAAGTCGGTTTGCTGGGAGTCTCGGGGAAGTGGCCCTGCCTGCCGATCAATCAAGAGCCGCGCCCTCAGGGCAGATGAAGCGGACCTAGGCAGTACGGGCTATGGGGATTGTTTTGCACGACTATCAGACGACACTCAAATCGCGTGCGACGCTGACCGGCATCGGCGTCCACAGTGGCAATCCGGTCACCGTCCATTTCCTGCCGGCAGATGCCGATACGGGTGTCGTCTTCCAGCTTTCGAATGCAAGCGGAAGCCACGAATTTCGCGCGCTCGTTTCCGAGGTCGGCGCCACCGACCTCTCCACCATGCTTGGCGATCCGCAAGGCGAGCACATCGCCACGGTCGAGCATCTGATGGCCACGCTTTTCGGGCTTGGAATCGACAATCTCGTCATCGAAATCGACGGCCATGAGGTACCTATCCTCGACGGCAGCGCGGTGATGTTCGTCGAGGCCATTGACCAGGCAGGCATCGAAACGCTGCCAGTCAAGCGTCGCTACATCAGGGTGGTCAAGCGTGTTCGTATCGAGAACGGCGCCTGCTGGGCGGAGTTCAGGCCCTATGACGGCACGCGCTTCGAGATCGAGATCGATTTCGAAAGCCCGGCGATCGGGCGCCAGCTTTTTGCATCCGACATGAACGCCGACATTTTCCGCCGCGACGTCGCGCGGGCCCGCACGTTCGGTTTCATGAAGGACGTCGAGCGGCTGTGGGCGGCCGGCTATGCGCTCGGCTCCTCGTTGGAAAACTCTCTGGTGATCGGCGACGACAACCGCGTGATCAACATGGGCGGCCTGCGCTATCCCAACGAGTTCGCGCGCCACAAGACGATGGATGCGATGGGCGACCTGGCGCTCGCCGGTGCCCGGTTCATCGGCTGCTTCCGCTCCTATCGTGGTGGCCACAGGCTGAACGCCGCTGCGCTGCGCCGTCTCTTGTCGGACCGTTCTGCTTTCGAGATCGTCGAGACGACGCGCCGCGAACGCGGCCGGACCGCCGAGATGAGCGCCGTCAACGCACCCCTCTATGCGCCCTGGATGATCTGATTCTTAAGGTCTTACGGCTCCCGTTGCGGTCAAGCTGTGTTGCATGGATGCATCACCGGCCGGCCAAATTACGCAGCTTTCCAGGTGGCGCCAAACCGCCACAAAAATGTGCGATTGGCCGGGGATAGCGTTGCCGGGCAAGGCAATTATGGTTTATGGCTGCTGCCGTCGACTGAAATGACGCCGAAAGGGCGGAATCCAAACATGTTTTTCAAGCGAGCTGGTCAATCGAAGGCGCTGCGGCGGGCTGTTTTCCTGGCGCTTTCGGTGGTCGTTCCATCGCTGTTTCTGTCGGCCTGCATGTCGTCCGAGAAGGACGTCGATCTGTCGACCTATGTCGATCAGACCGAGCCGGCCGACGTGCTCTACAATCAGGGTCTCGCCAATCTGAATGCCGGGCGCCTGCAGGAGGCAAGCCGCAAGTTCGATGCCGTCGACCGCCAGCATCCATATTCCGAATTCGCCCGCAAATCGATGGTGATGGGTGCCTTTGCCGACTACCGTCAGGGCAATTACGACGAGGCGATCGGTTCGGCCAAGCGCTACCTGACCCTCTACCCGTCGACCGACGATGCAGCCTATGCCCAGTATATTATCGGGCTGAGCTACTACCGTCAGATCAAGGACGTCACCCAGGACCAGAAGGAAGCGCGTCTTACCGCGCAGACGATGCAGGACTTGGTGACGCGCTGGCCGACTTCCGAATATGTCGACGATGCCAAGGAGAAGATCCGCTTCGCCAACGATCAGCTCGCCGGCAAGGAGATGCAGATCGGCCGCTACTATCTCGAGCGCCGCGAATACATCGCGGCCGTCAAACGGTTCCGCAACGTCGTGGAGAACTATTCCAACACCCGCCATGTCGAGGAGGCGCTGGCGCGCCTTACCGAGAGCTACTATGCGATGGGGCTGACGTCGGAAGCGCAGACCGCTGCGGCCGTGCTCGGCACCAACTATCCCGACAGCCAGTGGTACAAGGACTCCTACAAGCTCCTGCAGAGTGGTGGGCTCGAGCCGCGCGAGAATGCCGGATCGTGGATCTCCAAGGCCGGGAAGCTGATCACCGGCGCCTGAGCGGCGCGTCACCATGCTCTCCAGGCTGTCGATCCGCGATATCGTTCTGATCGAGAAGCTGGACATCGACTTCTCGTCCGGCCTTTCGGTGCTGACCGGCGAAACCGGCGCCGGAAAGTCTATCTTGCTCGACGCATTGTCGCTGGCGCTTGGCGCCCGCGGCGACGCCTCGCTGGTGCGGCATGGCGCGGCACAAGGCCAAGTCATCGCCGTGTTCGACGTGCCGCGCAACCACGCGGCCCGCATGCTGCTATCCGATAATGCCATCGAGGACGACGGCGACATCATCCTGCGCCGCGTCCAGACGGCGGACGGCCGCACGCGTGTTTTCGTCAACGACCAGCCGTCCAGCGTGACGCTGATGCGCGACATCGGCCGTGCGCTGGTCGAGATCCACGGCCAGCATGACGAGCGCGCTTTGGTCGATCCCGGCGCGCATCGCGAGCTGCTCGACAGTTTCGGCGGTCATCTCGACGCTGCTCGGGCAACCGGCGAGGCGTGGCGGCATTGGCGTACCTGCGAGCAGGAATTTTCACGACACCGGGCCAAAGTCGAGGCAGCTGCCCGCGAGGCCGACTATCTGCGTGCAGCGGTCGCCGAATTGACCAGGCTCGATCCGCAGCCGGGCGAAGAGACGGAGCTGGCCGAACTGCGCGCCGCGATGATGCGAGCCGAAAAGATCGCCTCGGAAATCCACGATGCGCAGGATGTGCTCTCGGGTCCGTCCTCGCCCTTGCCGCAATTGGCCAGCCTGCTCAGGCGGCTGCAGCGCAAGGTGACCGAAGCGCCCGGGCTGCTCGAGGATGTCGTCAAATCGCTCGACGAGGCGATGCTGTCGCTCGACGCGGCGCAGTCGGGCGTGGAAGCAGCACTTCGCGCCACCGAATATGATCCGCAGCGGCTGGAAAAGGCTGAGGAGCGGCTGTTTTCGCTGCGTGCCGCCTCGCGCAAGCACAGCGTCGCCGTCGATGACCTGGCGCAATTGCGTGACACCATGGCTGCCGACCTTGCCGATCTCGACGCCGGCGAGGAGCGCCTGCATGCGCTGGAGAAACAGGCTGCAGCGGCGCGCCAGGCCTATGACACTACGGCGGCCCAGCTGTCGTCGCTTCGCCATGCGGCGGCCGTCGGGCTGACCAAGGCGGTAATGGCCGAACTGCCGGCGCTGAAGCTCGAACGGGCCGAGTTCATCGTCGAGATCGCAAGCGATGCCGAGAGCCGCATGGAAGAAGGTATCGACCAGGTCGAGTTCTGGGTGCGCACCAATCCCGGCACCAGGCCCGGTCCAATGATGAAGGTCGCTTCCGGCGGCGAGCTTTCGCGCTTCCTGCTGGCGTTGAAGGTAGCACTCGCTGACCGGGGTTCGGCGCCGACCTTGGTCTTTGATGAAATCGACACCGGTGTCGGCGGCGCGGTTGCCGACGCCATCGGCCAGCGGCTGGCGCGGCTGGCAAAACGCGTGCAGGTGCTTTCGGTCACGCATGCACCGCAAGTGGCGGCGCGCGCGGCGACGCATTTCCTGATCTCCAAATCGGGCGGGGCCGACCGGGTCTCGACCGGCATCGCCGAGATGGACCGGGCGGCGCGGCAGGAAGAGATCGCACGCATGCTCGCCGGCGCCACCATCACCGACGAGGCGCGCGCGGCGGCCGAGCGGTTGCTGCGGGAGAACATCGCGGCAGCCTAGAGCGGTTCATCACGCCGAACCGCTCTACCTCTTTGTTTTGCGCAATTCCGGACGGAAAACCGTTTCACACTTTTCCTGGAATTGCTCTAGACGAGTTCGTTTCCGGCGCTCGTGACCAGAGTCAGGGCCTGGCTCCATCCTGCTGTTCAGGAATGATTTTCCGTGTCTGGTCTCTCCCTCATGAGAGAATCCTGTTCTATTGTGTCGCGCCACCGTGGAGGGAGCAGTGTATGGACGAAAAACCAGTCGATTCGCTCAGCGAAAGCGAGGCGGCAAGCGAGTTGAAGCGGTTGGCGCAGGAGATCGCCGAGCACGACCGGCGCTACCATGGCGAGGACGCGCCGATAATCACGGACGCGGAATATGACGCGCTGACGCGGCGCAACCTCGCCATCGAACAGCGCTTTCCTGCTTTGCTGCGTGAGGATTCGCCCTCACGCAGGGTCGGCGCGCCGCCGGCGGAAGGTTTTGCCAAGGTGCGCCACGCGGTGCCGATGCTCAGCCTCGCCAAGGCCTATACAGACCAGGACGTCGCGGACTTCATAGAACGGGGCCGGCGATTCTTTGACCGCGACAAGGATCTGAGCATCGCCTTCACGGCTGAGCCGAAGATCGACGGGCTATCGGCTTCCCTGCGGTATGAAGGCGGTGCGTTCGTACAGGGGGCAACGCGTGGCGACGGCGTCGTCGGCGAGGACATCACCGCCAATCTCAAGACCATCGCCGATATTCCCAAGACCTTGAAGGGATCGGACTGGCCCGAGGTCATCGAAATACGCGGTGAGGTCTATATGACCTACGCGGAATTCGAGGCGTTGAAGCAACGCTCGGCGGCGATCGGCGGCCAGGATTACGTCAATCCGCGCAATACCGCGGCCGGGTCGCTCCGTCAGAAGGACCCGTCCGTTACCGCCAGCCGCAACCTCAAATTCTTTGCCTACGCCTGGGGCTATACCTCAAAGGATCCGGCTCCGACCCAGTACGATTCCGTGCAGAAATTCGCGGAGTGGGGGTTCAAGGTCAGCCCGCTGATGGTCCGGGCAAGATCGATCGAGGAACTGGTCGCGCATTATCACCTGATCGAGACCCAGCGCTCATCGCTGGGCTACGACATCGACGGCGTCGTCTACAAGGTCGACCAGTTGGAGTTGCAGCGCAGATGGGGCTTCGTCACCGGCGAACCACGCTGGGCCATCGCCCACAAATTTCCGGCCGAACAGGCGATGACAACCGTGCTGAGGATCGACATTCAGGTCGGCCGTACCGGTACGCTGGCGCCCGTTGCCCGGCTTGCACCCGTCACGGTTGGCGGCGTCGTGGTTGAAAATGTCACGCTTCACAACGAAGATTACATCAAGGGTCTGGACAGCAACGGCCAGCCGATCCGCGACGGCTATGACGTACGTATTGGCGACACGGTGGTCATCCAGCGGGCAGGGGACGTCATTCCGCAGATCGTCAGCGTCGTAGCCGATAAGCGTCCGCCAGATGCCGTGCCCTACGAATTCCCGCACAAATGTCCGATCTGCGGCTCACCCGCAACGCGCGAAATCAACGAGAAGACCGGCAAGGAAGATTCCCGCCGACGTTGCACCGGCGAACTGATCTGCCCTGCGCAGGCCGTCGAAGGATTGCGCCACTTTGTGTCGCGCGGCGCACTGGATATCGAAGGCCTGGGCGCGGAAAACATAGACCTGTTCTTCAATGCCGGGTTGATCAGGACAGCCGCCGATATCTTCACTCTCAGGGACCGCCGTCCCGCCGTCACCAAGGCGCTGGCGGAGCGGCGGGAAGAGCAGGCCAGGCAGCGTGAGGCCGCATCGGGCAAGACGCGCAAGAATGTACGCAGTGTCGAGGAACGCAACTACGACGGCCTCGACAAGCTCTTCGCTGCCATCGACGCTCGCCGCGAACCGGAACTCGATCGCTTCATCTTTGCGCTGGGCATCCGCCATATCGGCGAAACGACGGCCGCTGTGCTGGCCCGAACCTTCTCGACGATCGAGGAGTTGATCCGCATTGGCAAGGAGACAGCAGCGGCAGCCGATCCACACACCGTTTTTCCTTCGATCAACGGCATCGGCGATACGGTGATAGGCGCGCTTCGCGATTTCTTCGGCAATGAACGCAACGACGCCGTGCTTGAAGCGCTGCTCACGCAGGTCCACCCGAGGCCATACATTGTGAACGTCTCAGCCGACAGTGCGGTCGCTGGCAAGACGATCGTGTTTACAGGCACGTTGGAAAAGATGACGCGCCCGGAGGCCAAGGCGATGGTCGAACGTCTCGGCGCGAAGGTCGCCGGCTCGGTTTCTGCGAAGACCGATCTCCTGGTGGCAGGGCCAGGCGCCGGTTCCAAGCTGAAGGACGCGACCAAATTCGGCATCGAGGTGATCGACGAGGACACCTGGCTGCAGCGGATCGGCAAGGGCGGGTGATGGCGGCTGCGTTCAATGGTTTTGGGCAAAAGGCCATTCCATTCCTCAAGGCGCTCGATTTTCATCAGAGCCGGGAGTGGTTTTTGGAAAACCGCGATCTTTTCGAGCGCGACCTGCGCGACCCTTTCGGCGATCTGGTGGAAACGCTCTCCGAGCGCTTCACGGCCGCGGGGCTGGGCTTGCGGGGTGATCGCAAGAAGTCGCTGTTCCGTATCAACCGCGACGTGCGCTTCGCCAAGGACAAGCGGCCCTATAACCGGCACTTGTCGGCGATCCTTTCGCCTGACGGCACCAAGATGGAACAGGGCGTGTTTTACGTCCATATCGGGCTCGAGCGCTGCTTTGCCGCCGTTGCCTGGTGGCAGCCCGGACCCGAGCTATTGCTGGCGCTGCGCAACGCGATCGCGAAGCGGCCCGCTGAATTCCGCACCCTCGTCGCGGCGCTGAAGAAGAACGGCCTCGAGCTCGACCCCGACGGCTGCATGAAGCGCACGCCGCGCGGCTTCGAGCATATCGCCGAGCCCGATCTCGCTGCCGCTATCCGCAACCGCCATTTTGCCGTCCGGCACGCAATCGAGCCCGCGGATATCTACGGAGCTGGATTGGTCGACGAACTCATCGACTTCGTCATGCGGGCAAAACCGCTGCTCGACTGGGGCAGGGCGATCGAAGGCAAAGCTTCGCCGCGCTAGGCACGGAAGCGCGCTTGCCGCGACGCTTCAGCTGTCATTTCCGCTGATCGTTTGCCTCAAGCGAATTGGTGTGACAAGCCGGACCGCCCTCCCTACATAGGCCCTTCCCGAGGAGCGGTCGATGTCGGCGGAAGCAATCTCCGAAAACAGCGCGAAAAACGATTTCTGGGACGGCGTGCGGCTCAGCATGCCCGTCGTGGTGGCGTCGGCGCCGTTTGCGTTGCTGTTCGGGGCGCTCGCAGTCGACAACGGGTTTTCCGTGCTCGAAGCGTTCCTGATGAGCGCAACGGTGTTCGGCGGCGCCAGCCAGATGGTCGGCATCGAGCTGTTCGGCCAGCATGTCGCGCCGTGGCTGATCGTGCTGTCGATCTTCGCCGTGAATTTTCGCCATGTGCTCTATTCGGCCGGTATCGGCCGGCGCATCGCGCATTGGCCACTGATCCAGCAGGCGATAGGCTACTTCGTGCTTACCGATCCGCAGTTCGCGGTGGCCGAGCGCAAGGCGGAGGCCGGCGAGACCGTCGGGTTCACCTGGTATATGGGGCTTGGGCTGCCGGTCTATGTGTTCTGGATCATCGAAAGCGCGCTCGGCGCGATGTTCGGCAAGCTTATTCCCGACACCCATGCGCTGGGCGTCGATTTCCTGCTGCCGATCTATTTTCTCGGCCTGGTCATGAGCTTCCGCAAGCGGCCGCTGTGGCTGCCGGTGGTCGTCGCCAGCGCTGCCGCCTCCATCATTGCCTACAAGACGGTCGGCTCGCCCTGGCATGTCTCCATAGGTGCGCTGGCCGGCGTGCTGCTCGCCGTCATCCTGCCGCCCCGCCACAGCGGCGTGGAGGCACGGCCATGAGCACGACCTTGTGGATCATCATCGCCGCTTCGATCGCGACCTATCTGACCCGCATCGGCGGTCATCTGGTGATCTCCCGCTTCGATCATATCCATCCGCGCGTCGAAGCCGGGCTCAGCGCCGTGCCGGCGGCGGTGCTGACCACGCTGGTGGCGCCGGCGGCGCTCAGCGCCGGGCCGGCGGAATGGACAGCCTTGATCGTTGCAGGCCTTGCCTCACTGCGCGGCGGCCTGATGGCGATGTTCCTGGCGGGTGCTGCCGTGCTGATCCTCGCGCGGCAGCTCGTCGGCTGATCGACTTTTGCCTTGGCGGCGAGAGCACACATGCGCTTTACCGCAGCGACTATTGCCGTGCCGACCCGCGACAGGCTCAGCCGGATCGCTTCCGCTCTCTCCTGGTGGGCGCAACGCACGGCGTCGCTATAGAGCGCTTCGCGCTGCTTCGGCGTCAATGCGCTTAGATCGATCGGCTGGATGCCGAAGGGCTCACGCGACATTTCCATCTCCCCTGGTTTGCCGTGTTGATCGGCAGCTACACCGGCGATTTACGGGAAAGGCATAATCAGTTAAAATGAATAATTAAGATCGTTATGTTCTCCAGGAGAGATGTATGGATTTGGCCGATCTGCGCATCTTCCGCACGGTGGTGCGCGAGGGCGGAATCACCAGGGCAGCGGAAAAACTGTTTCGCGTGCAGTCGAACGTGACCACACGCATCCGGCAGCTCGAGGAGGATCTCGGCGTGCAGCTGTTTATCCGGGAGGGCAAGCGCCTGCACGTATCGCCGGCCGGTCACAAATTGGTCGGCTATGCGGATCGGCTGCTGGCGCTTGCGGAGGAGGCTCGAACGGCGATGCTCGATCCACGCCCGTGCGGCACGCTTCGCCTAGGTGCCATGGAGAGCACCGCCGCGGCCCGGCTTCCAAGTCTGCTCGCCGATTATCACGCACGTTATCCCGAAGTGGAAATCCAGTTGCGCACCGGCAATCCGCAGGTTCTCGCGACCGCCATGCTTGCCGGCGAACTCGATGCGGCCTTCGCCGCCGAGCCGATCGCCGACGCTCCGTTCGAAAAGCAGTCAGCATTCCAGGAGCAGCTGGTCATTGTCTCGGCGGCATCGCGCGTTTCGATCGACGACCGCCTGGACATGCCCAAAACCATGATAGCCTTCGAGCACGGCTGCCCGCACCGAAAGCGGCTGGAACAATGGTATGCGCGCAGAGGGTTCATGGCCGAGAAAACCATCGAGCTTGGTTCATACCATGCCATCCTTGGTTGCGTGGTGGCTGGCATGGGCATAGCGCTGATGCCGAAAAGTGTGCTTTCGGGTTTCCCGGAGAGCCGCTGGCTAAAGCTGCACGAACTGCCCGCTGACGAAGACAACGCCGTCACGGTGTTGTTCTGGCGCAAGGGAGCCGGTTCTCCCAACGTCACGGCTTTGCAGGAACTGCTTGCGGAGCAAAGCCTGTCAACCGGCGTTGCGGCCGCGGCTATTGCTTGAAGTCGTGCGGCAGCGGGGCGGTTGCTTTTTCCAGCCAGGCCAGCGTTTCGCCGTCGAGCATCGGTCCGATCTCGGCCAGCACCCGCGCATGGTATTCGTCGAGCCAATGGAGCTCGTCACGGGTTAAGAGGTCCGATCGGACCAGCCGCTTGTCGATCGGGGCCAGCGTCAGTGTCTCGAAGCCATGCATGGCGATGTCGCCGCCCTCGATCGCTTCAGCCGGCGTCACCAGGACGAGATTCTCGATGCGGATGCCGTAGGAACCTTCCTTGTAATAGCCGGGCTCGTTGGAGAGGATCATGCCGGCCAGCAGCTTTTCGGTGCCGGTCTTCGCGATACGCTGCGGGCCCTCATGCACGGCAAGATAGGAGCCGACACCGTGTCCGGTGCCATGGGCGAAGTCGCATCCGTGTCTCCACAGCGCCAGGCGCGCTACGGCATCGATTTCGGAGCCGCGCGTGCCTTGCGGGAAGCGCAGCATGGAGATGCCGATCATGCCTTTCAGCACCAGCGTGAAGCGTTCGCGCATCTCCTCGGTTGGCGTGCCGATCGGCACGGTGCGGGTGATGTCGGTGGTGCCGTCCTGGTACTGCCCGCCGGAGTCGAGCAGGAACAGCTCGCCATCCCCCAGCTTGCGATTGGTGGCGCGGGAGACGCGGTAGTGCATGATGGCGCCGTTAGGACCAGCGCCGGAGATGGTGTCGAACGATACGTCGCGCAGCGGCATCTGTGTTTCTTCGCCGGTCTGACGGCGCGTCTCCTCAAGCCTGGTGACAACGGCGATTTCGTCGAGCGTGCCGGGCTTCTGGCGGTCGAGCCAGCACAGCAGCTTGGCGACCGCGGCGCCGTCGCGGCGATGCGCGGCGCGTGCGCCGGCGATCTCAGCTTTGTTCTTTGTTGCGCGTGGAATGCGGGCTGGATCGGGCACGGCAATGACGGTGCCGCCATTATCCTCAACCAGCATCCTGAGCTTGTCCGCCGCGAGAACCGGGTCCAGCGCGATTTTTGCGCCGCCCTTGGCCAGGGTGACGATTGCCGTTTCGAATTCACCGGGTTCATGCAATTCGGCGAGTTGCGTCAGGTAGGCCGCGACGGTGCGCGAAAACTTGCGCTGGTCCATGAAAAGCAGATGCGAGCCGTCGGCGGCCAGCACGGCAAAGCCGAGCGCCAGCGGTGTGTGCGGTACGTCGCCGCCACGGATGTCGAAGGCCCAGGCAATGGAAGAGGGGTCGGTCAGCACGGCATGGGTGGAGCCGTCCTTCTCGATGGCCGCCGCCAGCCGCACCAGCTTGTCCTTGGCCAGTTCGCCGGCAAAGCCGATCGGGTGGATCTCGACCGGCGCCAGTGGCGGCCCGGGCTGGTCCTGCCAGATGGCGTCGATTGGATTCTCTTCGAGTGGCACCAGTATCGCGCCTGATTTCTCGGCCGAGGCCTTCAGCGCCCTGACGTCGCTGATCGTATGCAGCCACGGATCGAAGCCCAACCGCACGCCCTTGCCGAGATTGTCCTTGATCCAGTTGGCCGGCGGGTTGTCGACAAGGCTCTCGATTGAAAAGATGTCGAGATCGACTTCCTGGCGCACCTGCAGCGTGTAGCGCCCGTCGACAAACATGACGGCGCGCTCGTCAAGCACAATGGCGACTCCGGCCGAGCCGCTGAAGCCGGTCAGCCATTTCAGTCGTGCCGAGCGGTCGGCGACATATTCGCCCTGGTGCTCGTCGGCACGGGGCACGATGAAGCCATCCAGCCCGTTCGCCGCCAACCATTGGCGCAGCATTGCCACGCGCGGCTTGCCAACGGCCGGATCGCCGGCGGAATCGAAGGTCTGGAACATGTCGGCTCTCCTCGAATGCTGGCGCGACCGTAGCGCATGAGTTGGAAAATCGGAATCGATTTTCGGACCGATCATGGCTGGCCGCCACAGCGTCCTTTTGCGCATGGAGGCCATGCAGAATCGGCGATTTCAAAAAGCGTCAGCAGGGCTTACCTTCTTCACGTGGAGGAAAGAGTCCTATTGCCCTGCAAAGGAGACCGTCATGTCCACGATTTCAGCCAGACGCGGATTTTTCAGAAACGCTGTGAACGCGCTGATCGAAGCTCGCCAGCGCGAAGCGAGCAGGTATGTGAGCGGCGTTCTGCTTGGCTTCGATGACGAAACGCTGAAAGCTCACGGCTACGATCGCGAACAGCTGAAGAAAGTGGCGAACTCGCGCTCGGTCCGAGCTGATTCCGGCTTGCGCTGAAGGCGCTGCGCCTCAGCGCTTGAGGTGAATCGTCACCCAGCCCTCGCGGTGCAAGGTGCGGACGTGCCGGAATTTCTGGCCGACATAGGCCGCGACTACCGCGTCGCGCTGGCGCCCGAGGATGCCCGACAAAACGATTGAGCCACCAAGCGCGATATTCCCGGCCATTTGCGGCGCCAGACGCATCAGCGGCCGCGCCAATATGTTGGCGACGATCAGGTCGAAGGGCGCACGCGCGGCAAAGATCGGATGATGAAAACCGGGCGCCGCTACCGTTTCAATAAACCCTTTGACCTGGTTCAGCCGCGCATTGGCGGCGGCCACCTTGACGGCGACGGGGTCGATGTCGGCCGCCAGCACCGGAATATGCGCGAGCTTGGCTACCGCGATGGCGAGCACCGCGCTGCCGGTGCCAAGGTCGAGCGCGTTGCGCGGATGCTCGCGCCGTATGACCTGCTCCAGCATTTCGAGGCAGCCGGCTGTGGTGCCGTGGTGGCCGGTGCCGAAGGCAAGGCCGGCCTCGATCTCGATGGCGAGCTCGCCGCTGTGGCGCTTCCTGCGGTCATGCGCGCCATGGACGAAGAAGCGGCCGGCCCGCACCGGCTTCAATCCCTCTAGCGAGCGCGCCACCCAGTCGATGTCGGGCAGCGCTTCGCGCGCTATCGGTTTTGACAGTGACAGTCCGGCAAGGATGCCCCTAAGCCGCGCCTCGACCGCATCGACGTCGTCGTCGGCATAGAGCGATACTTCGTGGATGTCGCGGTCCTCGTCGACCTCGAGCACCGCAATCGGCAGGCCCTCATCGTCGAATGCCGCACCGAGCGCCGCGAAGATGCGATCAGCCTCGATCTTGCCCGCGGTGAAATACAAACGCGTCTGCGTCATTACCGGATATGTCAACCTTCCGCCGCCAGCCGTTTGAGCTTGGCGATGGCGGCGTCCGGGCTTTCGCCATAGGCAATGGTGCCGGCAAAATCGCCCTTGGCATTGAGCAGCAGCACCGAAGCGGTGTGGTCCATCGTGTAGTCGCCGTCGTTCGTGTCGACTTTCTTCCAGTAGATGCCGAAGGACTTGGCCATGGCGTGGACCTTATCCGGATCGCCGGTGATGCCGAGGATGCGATCGGAGAAATTGCTGACATAGGTGTTCATGATTTCGGGCGTATCGCGCTCCGGGTCGATCGTAACGAAATAGGCACGCAGGTTCTTGCCGTCGTCGCCCATCGTCTTCAGCCAGCCGGCCAACTCGAAAAGCGTGGTCGGGCAGACTTCCGGACAGTGTGTGAAGCCGAAGAAGACGACGCTGGGGTGGCCGCGAAAGGCGGCTTCGGTGACCGGCGTGCCCTTCTGGTCGACCAGCGTGAAAGGTGCTCCGAACGGCTCGCCGCCATAATGTCCGCGGTACCAGTCGAAGGTGAGCCAACCGATTCCTGCGGCCATCAGGACGAGAATACCGACCAGAATTGAACGCATCATCAGTGAAGTCCGTCGTTATTTCCATCGGCGCCGGGTTGGCGCCGTGAAGCCCTGGCTTGGCGAACACTCTTAGCGGTTCGGTCGCGCCGACGCAAAGATGTCGCGTTGCCGCAACCGGCAATGCTGTGGGAGGCGATCTGCTTGCAAAGCGCTGCCGTTCGTCCCACCTGAGGTCGGCAAAATTCGAACCGCAGGAGGCCTCTTTGCGAAAACTGATTGGCGGCGCGCTGGCCGCATGCCTTGTCATTGGCGCTGGCGCCGCCGCCGCCGAGGAAGTCGGCAAGGTCGGCGTCGATTGGCTCGGCAACGACATCATCGTCGAGGCGATCAAGGATCCGAAGGTCGAGGGCGTGACCTGCCACGTCTCCTATTTCGACCGCGGCGTGATCGACCGCCTGCAGAAAGGCAACTGGTTCGAGGACCCGTCCGATTCCTCGATCTCCTGCCGCCAGACCGGGCCGATCACCATTGGCGACATCGACATGAGCGAGGCCGGCGAGGAGGTGTTCAAGCAAGGCATCAGCCTGATCTGGAAAAAGCAGGTGGTGAACCGCATCTACGACAAGGCCAACGAGACGCTGATTTACCTGTCGCATTCGCGCCAGGTGCAGGATGGCTCGGCAAAAATGTCGGTCACCACTGTGCCGCTCTACGGCCAGAACGTGGTGTGGACCAGCGGCAAGCCGAAATAGAGACTTAAGGTGCTACAGGGTCCTTGGCGCCCAAACGGATGTGCGGCGCTGCACTCGGCTTGCGAGACTATGCGCGCGGGCGTAAAGCGCCCGCATGGACCGTCCCGAACACCTTGTCCTGAAAGATCCCGAGCCGCGCATCCATCCGACGGCGGAGTTGAAGGCGTGCAAGCTTGGACGCTATGCGTCGATCGGCGAGCGGGTCATCCTGCGCGAGGTGACGGTCGGCGACTTCTCCTACTTCGAGCGCCATGCCGAGGCGATCTATACGACGATCGGCAAATTCTGCTCGATCGCCGCCAACAGCCGCATCAATGCGCTGGAGCATCCGGTCGAGCGGCTGACGCAGCACAAGATCAGCTATCGGCCCAACGAATATTTCCGCTGGCTGGGTGTCGATCAGGCGTTCCGCGACCGGCGGCGGGCGAAAGCCGTCAGCATCGGCCATGATGTCTGGATCGGCCATGGCGCCGTGATCATGCCTGGCGTAGTGATCGGCAATGGCGCGATCGTCGGTGCCAATGCGGTGGTGACGCGAGACGTGCCGGCCTATGCAATCGTCGCCAGCGTTCCGGCCCGGCCATTGCGGCAGCGCTTCAGCGCGGAAACTGCGGCCCGGATCGAACGTCTTGCCTGGTGGGACTGGCCGGTCGAGAAACTGGCCAGGGCAGTCCCCGACATGCAGGTCTTGCCCATCGAGGCTTTCCTCGACCGCTGGGAAAACGACGCCACCTGATCTTTGCAAGCGCGGCGCGCGCGGTTTGACCGTGAATTCCACCTCACAGGGAACTTGAGGCAGCTGCCGATTGTTTCTCCCTGCCATGATCGAGAAGCTGTTCACCAGGATCGCCAACTATGTCGCCCATCTTGCCGGTCTGCCACCGACGTTTGCCGTCTGTTTCCTGATCATTGTGGTCTGGGCGGTAAGCGGTCCGGTCTTCGGCTTTTCCGACACGTGGCAGCTCGTCATCAATACCGGCACCACGATCGTCACCTTCCTGATGGTGTTTCTCATCCAGAACACCCAGAACCGCGACAGTGCAGCGATTCAGGCCAAGCTCGACGAGTTGATCCGCGTCAGCAAAGCCAAGAATACCTTTATCGGCATCGAACACCTGACCGAATCCGAAGTCGAGGAAATCCGCGCCAAATGTGAACGAGCGGCGAAGCGGCACGACGAACAGATCGCCGACATGGCCGCAGCAAAAGCCGTGGCTAAGAAGCGCAACACTAAGAAGCATACCGCGGCGTGAGCGAGCTTGTTGTTCGACTTCCCAACAGAGCTTACGCGAACGGTCGCGGGATCATTTCATGAATGCTGCAAAGGCTTCCTTGTAGTCCGGGTGCCAGCGCGACAGAGCGGGGCGGTTCTCGATGATGTCGCCAATCGCCCAGGCCATGCGCTTTTCGTCCATGGACCGGGTCGCCTCGTTATCGGGACACAGGAGGTAGAAATCGCCGCGCCGCAGCGAGGCCAGCATGAAGTCGATGACCTGCTCGCCGGTCCACGCGCCGGCCGGCTTTTCGGTCGCACCTTCGGTCAGGCCGGTAAAAGTGAACCCGGGAATGAGCAGATGCGCCGCGACACTGGCGCCGGGCTCGTTGCGCAGCGCGTGTGCAAGGCCCTCGGTATAGGTCTTCACGCCAGCTTTGGAAACGTTGTAGGCGAGGTTGCCGGGCGGCGTGGTAATGCCTTGCTTGGAGCCGGTGTTGACGATCAAGCCGGGCTTTCCCGCCGCCAGCATGCGCGGCGCGAAGGCCTCGACGCCATGCACGACACCCCAGAAATTGATGTCCAGCAGCCGCTTCCAGGCGTCACGGTTCTCCCAGGGCTTGCCGGGGTTGTTGCCGACGCCGGCGTTGTTCATCAGCAGCGAGACGTCGCCAAAGGCGCCGGATGTCTTTTCGGCCAAACGGTCGAGCTCGTCGGCTTTCGAGACGTCAGTGGCAACGGCAAGCGCGGCGCTCTCGCCGGCGATGGCGGCGACGGCGTGTCGGGCCTCATCGAGGCGTGCGCCGCCGATATCGGCCAGCACGATCTTCATGCCCATCGCCGCCAGCCGTTTGGCCGCGGCGAGGCCGATGCCGCTGGCTGCGCCGGTGATGACGGCGACATTACCGGAGGCAAGTGCGGGCAGGGCGGTCTGGATCTCGGCGTCGGTGGTCATGATTTTCTCCTGTTCTGGCCGCGGCGAACTTAGCGCGGAACGAGGCTCGCGCAAGCCGATGCCGGCATCTTCGGGTTGACCGCGTCGGCGGGCGCTGCGCATGCTGATATCGAAAAAGGAGAGTGACGATTGACCGACTGGATCGAGATCCTGAAAGAACAGACCGCAACCGGCGACCAGATGAGCCGCGAAGTGCCGCAAATGCTTGCCAATCCCGACATCAGCGAAGCGCAAGTGAAAACGCTGTTTTCGGCGCTCGAAAAACAGGCGGAGTTCGTCGAAAAGCTGCGTATGGCGCTGGAAAAATTCGGCCATGATTTTTCAGTGATCAAGGCGGCCGAGCGGCTGGAGGAGCGCTACGCCGACCTGGCCGCTTCGGTAGCGGAAAAGCTGAAGGAAATGCGAGGCTAGAGCCTGTTCCATGCCGATAGAATTCGGGACGGGGCTCCATCGTCTCGTTTGACCATGATCTTTCCCGAAACCGGCATCCACTTTTCGCTGACGCGGTCCTTCGGTTCGGGATCATGATCCGTCTATTTCTCGATTAGCCGCTCGAAGCGCCTGTCCGGCACGAACCAGACCATCGCCACCAGGACATAGATCGCGACACCGATCCAGTGATTGACGAAGGTCAGCGCGATGGCGGAAAGATAGAGGACCAGCGAGATCTTTCCCTTGCGGTCGTTGCCCAACGCCCTGGCGAAAAGGGTTTCGCTGCCGTGCAGCCGATGCAGGGCCATGGTGAGGATGTTGAAGCCGATGGCGCAGAGCGCCAGGTCGACGCCATAGACGGCGACCGGCACCGGCGCGAAATGGTTCTCACCCATGAAGGCTGTCGTCGCCGGCATCAGCGATAGCCAGAACAGCAGGTTGAGGTTCGCCCACAGCACGCGGCCGTCGACCCGCTGCACGGTATGGAACATGTTGTGCAAATTGTTCCAGTAGATGCCGACATTGATGAAGGACAGCACATAGCTGAGGAATATCGGCCAGAGTGGTGCCAGCGCGGAAAAATCCTCGCCATGCGGCACCTTCAATTCCAGCACCATGATGGTGATGATGATGGCGACTACGCCATCGGTAAATGCCTCGACCCGTCCCTTGCCCATGAATCTCCCCTGACAATCCGCTGAAGTTAAAAGATGATCTCGCTCAGCGCCATCGGCAAAGCTGCCAAACTTGTCAGGAGCAAGCCGGGGAGGGGGAACGGCTGACGCGAAAAAGGCGTTAGGACGTCAGATCCCGAACAGCAAAAGGTCGAAAAAAATGACAGCTCACGTTCGAGTCATGACGCGCGATCACGAACTCGGCGGCCGCGCTGCAGCGGCCGCCGTGGCCGCCATGATCGCGGCTCTTTTCGCCGGCAGCACGGCGCTGACGCCGCTTTACATCATCTACAAGCAGGTCTTCGGCTTCTCGCAGATCACTTTGACGCTGGTCTACGCCGTCTATGTCATCGGCAATCTGGCGGCGCTGCTGATGTTGGGGCGTGTGTCCGATGTCATCGGGCGCCGTCCAATGGCATTGGCCGGGATGGCGGTGGCCGTTGTCAGCGCGGTGGTTTTCCTGTTCGCCGAAAATGTCGCCTGGCTCGATGTCGCCCGAATTCTGAGCGGACTGGGAATCGGGGTCGGCGCGGGTACCGGCACCGCCTGGCTCGCCGAATTGCTCCCGACCGACGACAAGTCACAGGCGGCGACGATTGCCACCAGCACCAATTTCCTCGGCCTCGGCCTCGGTGCGCTGGGGGCCGGGTTGCTCGCCGAATACGCGCCTTGGCCGCTCAGGCTGACATTCGTCGCCTACCTTGCGATGCTCGCGACTGTAACCCTGCTGGTCTGGCGCACGCGGGAAACCGTTTCGCGGCCGGGGAGACTGGCTGACGTTTCGATGCGGCCGCGGCTTTCCGTGCCCGATGACATCCGCGCAAGTTTCGTTGCGCCGGCGGTGACCGGCTTTGGCGCAATGGCGCTGGTCGGCTTTTATGCAGCACTCGCACCGAGCATTTTGGCGCAACAACTGCAGGTAACCAATCATGCCGAAGCCGGCGCTCTGTTCTTTGAATTGGCGATCGTGACGGCCGCCACCATTGTAGCGACAGCACGACTTTCGAGCCGAGCCGCGATGTTCGCAGCGCTTGCGCTGATGATCCCAACCGTCGCGCTGATTGTTGCGGCGCAGGTCTTCGCCTCGATGGCCATAATGATTGCCGGGACCGCCTTGTGCGGCGTGGCGGCAGCGCTCGGCTATCGCGGCGGCTTGCAAGTGGTGAACGAGATCGCGCCGGCGGACCGGCGCGCGGAAGTCGTCTCGGCCTTCTTCATCTGCTGTTTTTGCGGCAACGCGCTGCCGGTGATCGGCATCGGCGTCCTGTCGACCATGACAAGCGCGACCGTGGCAAGCGTGGCCTTTGCCGGCATGATTGTCGTCTTTTCGCTGGTGGCGCTCGGCTTTGGCGCGAAACACGCGCGCTGAGCCGGCCTTTCAGCCGTTCGGCGTCTCGGGTGAAAGATGGGCGCGCTGGCGCGGTACGCCGAGGCCGGTATCCGGCGGTTCGCCGGCAGCCGGCCGGCTCTCGATCATGTGCAGGCTGCGCCAGCGGCCGAAGCGATAATAGGCCGCGGCCAGCACGAGCGAGGTTATCGAGCCGGCCGGAAAGCTCCACCACAGCGCTTCCTCGCCGATCACGCTTCGGAAGAAATAGGCGAAGCTGGTGCGCACCAGCAGCACCGAGATCACCAGGATGATCAGCGGCGGCATCACCGCGCCAGTGGCACGCACGGTGGCGAAGAGCACGATGGTGATGCCGAACAGGATGAAGGACCACGACGCGATCTTGTTGATGTGAGTGGCGATGTCGATTGCTGCACTGTCGCTGCCGAGGAAGAGGCTGAGCACCGCGCGATCGAATACGAACAGCAGCGCGACAAGCACGCCGGTGAGCACAAGGTTGAAGCCGACGCCGGAGGCGGCGATGCGGCCGATCCGGTCCCAGCGCCCGGCGCCGACATTTTGCGCCGCCATGGACGACACCGCGGCGCCGATGGCGAGTGCCGGCATCTGGATATAGGTCCAGAGCTGTGCGGCTATGCCGTAGGCGGCTGCGACCTGCGAGCCGTACGAATTGACCATGCCCATCACCGTCAGAGCCGCGGACGAGACGACGATCATCTGCAGGCCCATCGGCACGCCCTTGAAGACGACAAGTCGCAGCAGCGCCGGGTCCGGCCGCAGCAGAGCAAGATTGGCGCCGGCCAGCCGCAGCGGGTGCTTGCGCGCATAAAGCACGATCAGGATGGCAACCACGCTTACCGTCTGGCCGATCAGCGTCGAGGCGGCCGAGCCGGCGATGCCGAGTTCGGGGAACGGGCCGATGCCGAGGATGAGCAACGGGTTCAAAATGACGTCGAGCACGACGGCCAGCGCCATGAAGAGGAAAGGCGTGCGCGAGTCGCCGGCGCCGCGCAGCACTGTCATGACGAAGGAGAGCAGGTTCATCATCGGCACGGCCAGGAAGATGATGCGCAGATAGGAGCGCGCCAGCGGCAAAGCATCGGCCGGCGTGCCGAGTGCATCGAGGATCGCATCGACCCAGATCCAGCCGCAGACCGCGAACACCACCGAGACGAGGAAGAAGAAGGTGGCGCTGGTGCCGACGATGCGCCGGGCTTCGGGCAGGTCACGAGCGCCGACGGATTGCGCGACCAGGATGGTCGCCGCCATGCCGATGCCGAAGACGGTGCCGAGGATGAGAAACAGCACGAGGTTTGCATTGGACGTGGCGGTCAGCGCCGCTTCACCGAGGAAACGACCGACCCACACGGCATTGATCGAGCCGTTGAGCGACTGCAGCACATTGGAGCCGAGCACCGGCAGGGCAAACAGCAAAAGGGTGCGCGGGATAGGCCCACTGGTGAGGTCGCCGGTCCGCCGGCGCGGGGGCATGTTGTCGTCCATGGCAGGCAACTCGGCGAAGGCTTGTCTTGAGTCCGCAATGATTGCCGATTTAACGGGAGAGGTCGATGCGGCGTCGCAAATTCCGCCTGGCGTGCCTTGATCTAAGCATTTCTCAAACCTTCCGGAATCGTATATTGATCCTGCACGCGTGGGGCCGCATTTCCTGGATCTCATGGGCAAGCCGGGGGGCTCATGTCCGATATTCCGTTGTTTTTTGAGCGCCTGAACCGGCGCGCCTTTCTCGGTGCATCGGCTCTGGGCGCGGCCTCCGTGGCTCTTTCGGCGTGCACCACGACGGACGTGGCGGCGCCGCCGGTGACAGCGGCGCCAAGCGAGCCGGCTTTCGGCGATGCCGCAAGCATGTATGCGGCGCGCGTCGACGAGGGCTATCAACTGCCGGCAATACCGGTAGCCAAGATCGATCCGAAATTCGTCCGCCAAATCGTGTCCGATCCGACCGGTGAAAAACCGGGCACGATCGTCGTCGATACTTCCGAGCACTTCCTCTACCTGGTGCGCGACGGCGGCAAGGCAATTCGCTACGGCGTCAGCCTCGGCAAGGCCGGTTTCGGATGGACCGGCAGTGCCGTGGTTCAGGCGAGAAAGAAGTGGCCGGTGTGGACGCCGCCGCCGGAAATGATCCAGCGCCGGCCGGAACTGGCGAAATACAAGGACGGCATGCCGCCCGGTCCGCACAGCCCGCTGGGCGCCCGCGCGCTGTATCTCTTCCGCGACGGCAAGGACACGATGTACCGGCTGCACGGCACACCGGAGTGGGATTCCATTGGGAGGAACGCTTCATCCGGCTGTGTGCGCTTCATGAATCAGGACATTATCGACCTCTACAGCCGCGTCGACGGCGTCGCGCCGGTCTTCGTGCGCCCGAACCTGTCGGCCGCCGGGAAGATCGCCGCCGTGTCGAACAGGACGGCTGAGCCGATCGATGCCGGCGTGCCAAGGGACGCGGAGATGCTGAAGTGAGTGCCCTCGTGCCGCAACCCCGTTTCACGGCGCATTGATCCTTTAAGACCATTTCTTGCGCGGGCGAGCCGCAACTGAAGCGCACGACCGTTCAATCGCCGGCTCAGGCGGACGCGTTCGGCGCGTCCGCCTGTATGGGTGCCGCTACTTCTTGGCGAGGCCGGGAATCGTGACCTGATAAACCAGGAACATGGTGTCGACATCGGCGCCATCCTCGGCCTTGTAGGCCGCGCCGACCTGGAAACCGTCCTGGGTGAGGAAGTCGTTGTCATTGGCGACGAACAGAAAATAGTCGTCGGGCAGCTTTGGATCGAGGACGCTCACCACCGACATCGCCTCCCACTTCTCTGAGAGGTTGTTGCGGTCGTTGGGCGCGCCATTGTGCAGCCCGAAGCGGCCGAGCTCGCTCTTGTCGTTGATGTCGATGAACGGCGTCAGCTTGGCGGGCGTCACCGATGCATCGAGCTCACCCTTGGGCGCAACCGGCTTGTCCTTGTCGAACTCTGTGCCGGCGATATCGGTTGCCGCCGACACATCGACGATGCTGATCTCGCGATGGAGCGAAGTGTCGCCCTTCAGCCCTTGGCCGTTGCCGCTGTCGCGCGCCAGCATCAGGAAGGTCTTGTCCGACAGCGCCACGATTTCGCTCTGCGCGGCGATCTTGGTTTTGCCCTTGGCATCGGTGAACACCGGCAGCGGCACGACATATTCATGCGCGAGCTTGAGTTGGTCAGGATCCGAAGCATCGTAGACCAGCGCGCGCGTGTTCCGGCGCGTCGAGGGCGAATCGCCGCCATCTTGTCTGGGTGCCGACTGCAGCACGGCGATCAGGAACTTGCCGTCGGGCGTCAGTGCCATGCCTTCAAGGCCCTGGTTGTTCTGGCGGCCGGTTTCGGGATCCTTCGGATCTGGGTCCGCCGCGCCAGGTCCCGGATTGTCGGACGCGAAGTTCGGCGTGCCATGACGCATCGGGACAAGCGCCGCCGGCGGCTGCGTTGCCGACATCAGACGCCCATTGGCGGAGAAGCGATAGATGTTCGGGCCGTATTCGTCCGAGATGAACATGGTGCCGTCGGGCAGCCGCACGATCGCCTCGTTGTCGAGCGCAAGCTTGCCGTTGGCTTCGGGCAGGATCGGCATGTCGTCGGCCGCGGCGCGCACGCCGTTGAGCGGATCGAGGCCGGTTGCGTCGGCGCCCTTGTCGTCGGTCAAAAGCATGGTGTCGGCTAAGGTTGCCTTGAGGCCCGACTGTTCCTGCCCGGCGGCTGGTGTGGCACCCGGCGCGGCCGGCGCGAACTCGATGGCGATCGTGTTGAAACGCGAGCGATAGTCGGTGGTGCCGACGACATTGTAGCCGCGATCCGGCAGCAGCCAAAGCGAGCCCTTGTAGCCGTCCGCCCCATGGGTCCAGCCGGCAGCATCGATCGACATGCCGGAGCCGGACCCAAACGTCTCGCCGAACTTGTCCTTCTGGCTGGCCGGGATGCGGCCGACACCGACTAGGCCCTTGTTGACGAAGCTGACGCCGCCGACTGTCGCGGCGTTTTCAGCCAAGGCCGGGGTCAAGGCGGTGAACATCGCCAGCGCGACGGCGAGGGACGCGGTTCGGTGCAGGTTTTTCATGGATATCCTCCTTGAGACAAAGCTGCCGGGATCTGAAAAGGCGTCGCGTCGCATCAAGGACGCCGCGTAAGCCTTCGGAGAAGCGATCTAGGACGCGAACGTGATACTTGCGTGACAGTGCCGCGCTTGCTTGTCCCCCGTGGTCGCAACTGGCCTGGGTATGGCGAATTCGTCGTCGCCGAGCGAGCCATTAACAACTTTACAAGTAATCATTCTTGTGTAAAGTTATGACAATGAAAGGACCCCGATGACCGCCTATCGTTTCGCCACCCGCCTCAATTCCTTTGCCTCGCGGCCACAGTCCGAGTGGCCCGATCTTGTCGGCAAACCGTCCATGCTGCAAATGGCGGCACGTGCGGCGAAGGTTGCGGAGTTGACCGATCTCGACCTCAACTTTCCCGACCATGTCGATGAAAAACCTGCGGAAATGGCGCGCAAACTCGGCGATTTCGGGCTTTCGATCAATGGCTTCGCCATGCGCTACTACTCTAACCCGGCTTTCAAGCTCGGCGCCTTCACCAACCCGGATCCTTCCGTTCGCCGCGAGGCCATCGACCTGACCAAGGCCGGCATCGACGCCGCGCGCGATGCCGGCGCCAGCCTGATGACATTGTGGTTGGGGCAGGATGGCTTCGACTACGCCTTCCAAGCTGACTACGCAACACTCTGGCAACACGAAATCGATGGCATTCGTGAAGTAGTGGCGCATGACCCGGGCTGTCAGATCAGCCTTGAATACAAACCCAACGAGCCGCGCTCCTACAGCCTGATGCCCGATGCGGCGACGACATTGCTGGCGATCCGCGAGATCGGCCTGCCCAATCTCGGCGTGACGCTCGATTTCGCGCATGTGCTCTATGCCGACGAGCAGCCGGCCTTTGCCGCAGCACTCGTGGCGCGCCATAGCAAGCTGCTCGGCGTGCATCTCAACGACGGCTACGCCAAGCGCGACGACGGCCTGATGGTCGGCGCAGTGCACACGCTGCAGACGATCGAGCTGCTCAGGCAGATCCGCCGCGACGGCTATGCCGGGGCAATCTACTTCGACACGTTCCCCGACATGACCGGGCTCGACCCGGTCCACGAATGCGAAGTCAACATCGCGACTGTCAAGCGCATGCTGCGCGTCGTCGATCGGCTGGAAAAGGACAATCGCCTATCCACTGCCATCGACCGTCAGGACGCGGTCGCCTCGCAGGCCATAATCCAGGAAGCCATGCTCGGGCCGGACAGCTGAGGCCGGGGCCATCACTGTTTTCAACAAGGGAGGAAAGACCATGAAATTTCTGCTTGCCACCGCTACCGCTGCACTGATGGCGCTGTCCGTAAGGTCCTCGTTTTCCGCGGACCTCGCGCCGCTCAATTCCGACACCGAGAAGGATCGCATCGACTGGTCGCAGCTCGAGGCCAAGTTCGGGGCTTTCCCCAAGCTGCCCGAGGGCACCAAGGCGGGTGCGGTCTCCAAGACGCTGACCAACGAATACTGGCGCTCGCTGGGAGAGGGCTACAAGTCGTTCGGCGACCGCACCGGCGTACCCGTCGTCTACCAAGCGGCGCAAAGCGAGGGCGACCAGCTCGGGCAGCTCACCATCGCCGAAGGCCTGGTCACGCAAGGCTACAACGTGCTTCTCGTCTCGCCGCAGACCGACTCCAACTTGCAGCCGATCATGGAACAGGCCAAGGCAGCCAATGTGCCGGTGGTTAACGTCAATGACGCGGTCATCCCGCAGGCCGAGCACTATGTCGGCAATGTCCAGCGCGACAACGGCGTGCGCGTCGCCAAATGGTTCATCAAGAACCGGCCGGATGGCGGCAAGGTTGCCATCGTCGAAGGCCAGGCCGGCGTCTACGCCGCCGTCCAGCGCACCGACGGCTTCAAGACCACCATCACCGAGGCTGGCAAATTCGAGGTCGTCGCCAGCGTCCCCGGCAACTGGGATCGCCAGACCTCCTACGACGCGGCCACCAACATCCTGCAGCAGCACCCCGACCTGATCGGCTTCTATGCCAACAATGACGGCATGGCGCTGGGCATCGTCGAAGCGGTCAAGGCCGCCGGCCTGCAGGACAAAGTCGCCGTCTTCGGCACCGACGGGATTTCCGACGCTTATGCCTCGATCCGCGCCGGCGAGCTGACCGGTACCGTCGATTCTTTCCCGGTGCTGACCGGCGAGGTGGCGCTGGAATCGGCGCTGCGGCTGGTGGCCGGGCAGAAGCTGCCGCGCGTCGTCGCCACGCCGCAGGCGCTGATCACCAAGGACAATGCCGACCGTTACTCAGGCGGTGGCGATTCCGTGCGCAAGGCGCTGCTCGAGGACGCGGCAGTGGGCCAATAGAGCAGGGGCGGCGGGTGCCGGCCTTGGGTCGGCACCTTTGCCTGGAGAACTGAAGCAATGCCAGCGCGGCTGCAATTCGAGAGCATTTCCAAGCTGTTTCCGGCCGTACGGGCGCTGAGCGATGTGTCCTTTTCGGTCGGCGCCGGCGAAATCCATGGCCTGCTTGGCGAAAACGGTGCCGGCAAGTCGACGCTGCTGCGCATCCTGTCAGGCGTCTACCGGCCGACAGCGGGACGCGTGCTCATCGACGGAAAGCCGGCCATGCTGAACACCCCGGTCGCGGCGCGCGCCGCCGGTGTGGCGATGATCCATCAGGAATTACAGCAGGTGCCACGTCTTAGCGTCGCGCAGAACATGTTTCTCGGCCATCCGCTGACGCGCGGCGGCGTCTTCGTCGCACGGCGCGAGCAGGAACGCCGTGCTGCGGAAGCGCTGGCCGCCATCGACCCGACCATCGATCCGGCAGCCCCGCTGGGCAGCCTGAAGGTGGCGCAGCGGCAGATCGTCGAGATCGGCCGGGCGCTGCTCGACCGCGCCAGAATCGTGGCGATGGACGAGCCGACGTCGAGCCTCACGCCGAGCGAGTTCGAACGACTGGCCGAGGTGATTGCCGGTCTGGCGCGCGACGGTGTCGCCGTCGTTTATGTCTCGCACAAGCTGGACGAGGTGTTCGGCATCTGCCAGCGCGCCACCATCATGCGCGACGGCGCCGTGGTCGGGTCCGTCGATATCGCACAGGTCTCGGAAAAGGCCGTCGTTTCGATGATGGTCGGCCGCGAGCTTGCCCAGGAACAGCACCGCTCGCATGCTTCCGCCGAGATCAGGCTGAGCGTGCGCGGCCTTGCCTCGGCGTCCAAGGTCCATGACGTTTCGTTCGAGCTGCATCGCGGCGAGGTGCTGGGCATTGCCGGCCTGGTCGGGTCGGGTCGTACCGAACTGCTGCGGTTGCTCGCCGGTGCCGACCGGGCCTCATCAGGCGCAATAGAGATCGACTGCAAGGCGGTACAGCTTTCCAGTCCGCGCGACGCGATTGCGGCCGGCATCGGCCTGGTGCCGGAGGAACGCAAGCGCGAAGGCATCGTGCCGTTGCGGTCGATCTCCAGCAACATGGCGCTGGCCTCGATGGGCGTGTTCGCGCCGCGCGGCGTCATCGATCATCGCCAGCTGAAGCGCGTGGCTGCCGAGAAGATGAAACGCGTCAATCTCAGGCCGTTCCTGCTCGATCGGCCGATCCGGTTGTTCAGCGGCGGCAACCAGCAGAAAGCGATCATCGGCCGCTGGCTGGCGGCCGGAACGCGGATCCTTCTGTTCGACGAGCCGACGCGCGGCATCGATGTCGGCGCCAAGGCGGAGATCTACCACCTGATCGAGGAACTCGCCGCCGAAGGCCATTCGGTAATCGTCGTGTCGTCCGAACTCCCCGAGGTGATCCGGCTCGCCGACCGCGTGCTGGTCATGCGCGACGGCACGGTCGCCGCCGAACTGGGCCGCGCAAGTCTCAGCGAACACGTGATCGCCGCGCACGCCATACCCCAAACGGAGATTGAGGCCGGCAAGGCGCAAGGACATCGCCGGTGCATAACGGACAGGACCAGCGGATGACCGAAATAACGCAACACACAGCAGCGCGCCCAAGGGCAGATTTCCTGCACCGGTTTTCCGTGCGCGACGCCGGCACGCTGATCGGCCTGGTGGTGATCCTTACCGTCTTCGGGGCGCTGGTCCCCGGCTTTTTTGCCGAGCGTAACCTGATCAACATCCTGCAGCAGTCGAGCATCAATGCCTGCCTGGCGTTGGGCATGACGCTGGTGATCATCTCGGGCGGCGTCGACCTGTCCGTCGGGCCGACGGCAGCCCTTTCGGCCGTCATCTCGGCCTCGATGCTGGTTGCCGGCGTGCCGTTTCCGCTGGCCATCGCCGCCGGCTTCGCCATCGGCCTTGCCTGCGGACTGCTCAACGGCGTGCTGGTCGCCTATGTCGGGCTGCAGCCTTTCATCGTCACGCTCGGCACGCTGAGCACCTACCGGGCACTGGCGCTGATCTATACCGGCGGCAATCCGGTGCTCGGCCTGCCTGCCGGCTTTCGCGCCATCTTCAACGGCTCGCTGTTCGGATTGCCGTTGGCCGTCATCATCGTGGCCGTCGTCGCGCTGATTGCCTGGATCGTCCTCAAGAAGACGCCGTTCGGCGAATATCTGCTCGCCGTCGGCGGCAATGAGGAGGCAGCCTACATAGCCGGCGTGCCGATCGCCCGCACCAAGATCGCCGCCTATATGATCTCGGGCCTGCTGGCAGCGCTTGCAGCGCAGGTCCTGATCGGCCGGCTGGGTGCGGCCGAACCCATTCTGGGCAATCTCTGGGAGCTCGACGCCATAGCAGCGGCGGCGATCGGCGGCGCCTCGCTGATGGGCGGCAAGGGCAGCGTCGTCGGCACGATCCTGGGTGCCGTCATCCTCGGCAGTATGCGCAACGGCCTGACGCTGATGAACGTGCAGTCCTTCTATCAGCTCTTGGCAACTGGCCTTATAATCCTCGCCGCGATGCTTATCGATCGCGTGACGAGGGGACGTGGATGACCTTGACCGGCCTGGACCTGAAAGCAGTAGGACCGCGCATCCGCATGATGATGCCGCATCTGACGCCGCTCGAGGCGAAGGTGGTTGAAACCGTCTTCGGACGGCGCGGTTTCGATGAGACCATACAGCTCAAGCAGATCGCCGAGGAGGCCGGTGTGTCGGAGGCGATGGTGGTCAAGATCGCCAAGAAGCTGGGTTTTTCCGGCTATCGCGATTTCCGCACCGCCGTCTATGAGTACAGCCGCCTGCCGACCGCCGAGATGCATCAGGAGCTGTCGGTGGACGACAGTTCGGCCGAGATCGTGCAGAAGGTGTTCCGCACCTCCATCCAGGCGCTGGAGGAGACGCTCGCCATCCTCGACATGGACGATTTCGACCGTGCCGCCGATCTGCTTTCCCGCGCCAGGAATCGCGATTTCTACGGCGTTGGCGGCTCGGCACAGATCGCACGCGACGTTTCGCACAAATTCCTGCGCATCGGCATCCGCACCTCTGTCTATGACGATTCGCACATGATGCTAATGTCGGCCTCGCTGCTCGGCGCCGACGACATTGCTGTCGGCTTCTCGCATTCCGGCAACACGAGCGCCGTCATCGACGCCATCCAACTTGCGCGCAAAAGCGGCGCGCGCACGCTGGCCATCACCAACTATGACAACTCGCCATTGGCAGCCGTAGCCGACATCGTGCTCTGCTCGACCGCGCAAGGCTCGCCGTTGATGGGTGAGAACGCAGCGGCGCGCATTGCCCAGCTCAACATTCTCGACGCGCTGTTCGTCGCAGTCGCGCAACGCGACTACCAGGCGGCGGAGCGCAATCTCGGCCGCACCATGTCTGCGGTGACGTCGAAACGGAAAGATAAGAACTCATGAAAGGCAAGCGGCTCATGAAGGTCTGGGGCACATGACGGCTCCTCCGCCGCTGGTGACCGTATTCGGCAGCCTGCACTACGATATCATGGTCGAAGCCCCCGATCGCCCACGCAAGGGCGAAACGGTGACCGGCCATGCCTGGCATCCAAAATGCGGCGGCAAGGGCGGCAACCAGGCGGTGTCGGCAGCGCGGGCCGGTGTGCGTGCGGCAATGATCGGTGCTGTCGGCGATGACGATTTCGGCCGGGCGCTTCTCGACAATCTCGATCGCAACGACGTTGACCGGCGCTTCGTGGGAGTGGCTTCCGGCGCCGGCTCGGGCATGAGCGTGGCGATCTTCGACGCCAGCGGCGACTATGGCGCGGTGATCGTCTCGGGCAGCAATCTCACTCTCGGCGAAAAGGAGATTGCGGAGGCGGGTGAGCTGATCGCGCAAACGACGGTGCTGCTGCTGCAGAACGAGGTGCCGGACGCCGCCAACATTGTCGCGGCGCGGGCGGTGAAGGCGCATGGCGGCCGCGTCCTCCTCAACGCGGCGCCCGCCCGAAATCTATCCGCCGAGCTGATCGCGCTCACCGACATCGTCATCGTCAACGCCATCGAGGCGGAATTCCTGGCCGGCGTTCCTGTCGTCGACACGCTCGAGGGTGCGGCGAAGGCGGCCGGTATGCTCGTCGGTTCCTATCCGGCTGCGATTGTCACGGCAGGTGGGGAGGGGGTCGCCTATTGCGACCGCGACAGCCAGGCATTCGCCTTGCCGGCGATGCCGGTGAAGGTGGTCAGCACCCACGGTGCCGGCGATGAATTCGTCGGCGCCTTTGCGGCGGGGCTTGGGCGTGGAGAGCCTGTCGAAGCGGCACTTGCCGCCGCCAATGCCGCCGCTGCCTCGCTGGTCGCAACGCCGGAGCGCGAGCGGGGCCGGCTTGACCGACCTCAGCCTGCTCAGTGATCGCCGCGATTCAATCGCTGTCGCGCGCGATAAGCTCCAGCGGCCAGACTTCGCGGGTGATGCGGGCGCCTTCGGCGCCGGCATAAGCCGGGATCGATGCCAGCAGCATTTCGGCCAGCCGCTCGCCCATCGGCTCAAGCGCCGGGCGGAAGCCGGTCAGCGCTGGCGAAAAATAGCGGCAAAGCGGGGTGTCGACGATGACGATCACCGCAACGTCGTGGCCGGGCCTGATGCCCGTCTCGGCCAGAGCCTTGCAGCCGCCAAGCGCCATCGCGTCATTGTTGAAGATGATGGCGGTCGGCGGGTCCTTGGAGCGCATGACCTTGGGCGTCACCGCGTAGCCGCCGGCCTCGTTGATGAAGCCGTCGGCAATCAGTTCGGGGTCGAATTCGATGCCGTGCCGCCGCAACGCCTTGCGGTAGCCGGCGAGGAACAGATAGCCGAAGTTGAGGTCGAGCGACGGGCGGATAGCGGCGATGCGGCGGTGGCCGCGTGCGACGAGGCGATCGACCGCGTCAGCCCCGGCTTTTTCGAAGTCGAGGTCGAGCGAGGGATATGAATCGCCGCCGGAGCGGCTGCGGCCGAGCGTCGCGAACGGGAAACCGGACTGGGTCAAATAGTCGATGCGCTCGTCCTCGCGCCGCGTCCACGCCAGCACCACTGCATCCGCCCGCCGGGTCTCGACAACACGGCGCAGGCGCTCCTGCTGATAGTCGCCCGGCGCACCCATCACGACGATCAGGTCGAGCCCGCTTTCGGCGAGCTTGGCCTGCAGCCCGGTCAGGAACGGAATGAAGAACGGCTCGCCATATTCCTGGTCGCCCGGATGCGGCTGCAGCATGAAGGCGACCGAATGGGTGGCGCCGCGCCGCAGGCTACGGCCGGACTGGTTCGGCGAATAATTCAGCTTCTTGGCCGCATCGAGCACGCGCTGGCGTGTGTCGGCATTGACGTCGGCGCGGCCGTTGAGCGCGCGCGACACCGTGCCGATCGAAATATTCAGGTGACGCGCAAGGTCGTGAATACTGGACGCCAAAGGACAGTTCTCCCCCTTACGTGGCTAGCACCGGCAGCTCTCGGGGCCAAGCCGGCAGGACGATTTTTCGCACCGGCTAATTGACATTCTACGCCATCGGGTGTGTTCTCGTAAACGTTTACGGAAAAGGTTTACGGCTCTGCCGTGAATGCCGTGACGATCGGTCTGGAGGGGCCGAGAGGGAGGAGTGCTGGATGATCAATGTCGTCCTGGTCGGCTGCGGAGCGATGAGCAAAGCCTGGCTCGATGCGGCCAGGCAGATCGATGGGCTCGCCATTATCGGCCTGGTCGATCTCGACGCCGAAAGGGCGCGGGCGAGGGCGCGCGAATACGAGCTTTCGAGCGCCGTTATCGGAACCGACCTCGACGCCGTGCTCGACCAGACCAGGCCCGACGCGGTATTCGACGTGGTGGTGCCCGCCGCCCGCCGCGAGGTCGCGTTTTCCGCCTTTGCCCACCATTGCCATCTCTTGACCGAAAAGCCGCTGGCCGACAGCCCGGATAATGCGCGTGCCATTGTCGAGGCCGCCCGCAGCGCCGGGCGTATCCATGCCGTCGTGCAGAACCGCCGCTATGTCGCCAATGTCAGGCGCATCCGGCGCTTTCTCGATTCCGGCGCCATTGGTGCGCCAACCAGCATCCACGCCGATTTCTTCGTAGCGCCGCATTTCGGCGGTTTTCGCGAGGAGATGCGCCATGTGCTGCTGCTCGATATGGCGATCCACACATTCGACGCGGCCCGCTACATGGTGGCCGGCGAACCGGCCGGCGTCTATTGCCAGGAGTGGGAGCCGGTCAATTCCTGGTATCGGCAAGGGTCGTCGGCAGCCGCAAGCTTCGACCTCGGCGGCGGCAAGCTGTTCACCTATGCCGGCAGCTGGTGCGCGGCCGGCTTCCGCACCAGCTGGGACAGTACATGGCGTATCGTCGCCGAGCGCGGCAGCATTGTCTGGGACGGCGAGGACGGGCTGAAGGCGGAGGTCGTGCGGCCGGTCCGTGAAGGCCTGTTCGACCGCACCGAATCGATAGCCGTGCCGCCGCTCGACCCGGCCGATCGCGTCGGCGGCCATCTCGGCATTATCCAGGATTTCGTCCGCGCCGTCGAAACCGGCACCGAGCCGGAGACGCGCGGCGCCGACAACATCAAGAGCCTGGCCATGGTTTTCGCTGCGATCGAGAGTGCCGAAACCGGGCGCCGGGTCGCCATCGCTGCACAGGAAGGATCATGATGCCAAACCCGCTGCTCGACATCAGGATTGGCACAATGGTGAAGGCCAATCTCGATGACCCGGCCGCCTATGTCAGGCAGATCCTGCCGCTCGGCTTCGAGAGCATTCAGCCGTTCTTCTGGCAGACGCTGGGCGGCAAGGACATTCCGCGGCTGGCAGGTGAGATCCGCGAGGCGATCGGCGATGCCGATGTTGTCATCTCGTCGATCGGCGTGTTCGGCAACCCGCTGGAGAGCGGTGAAGTCGATCGCGGCGTGCTCCAGGCGTGGGAAACGATCATCGACAACGCGCATCTGTTCGGCACCAATATGGTCAGCGGCTTCACCGGCCGCATCCGCGGCAAGCCGCTGCCCGACAGCCTGCCACGTTTCCGCGAGGTCTGGGGGAAGCTGGCAAAGCGTGCCGCAGACAAGGGCGTGCGCATCGCCTTCGAGAACTGCGCGATGGACGGCAACTGGGCCAGCGGCGACTGGAACATCGCCCATAATCCAGACGCCTGGGAGCTGATGTTCAATGAATTGCCGGACGACAATCTCGGTCTGGAATGGGAGCCCTGCCACCAGCTGGTCTACCTGATCGACCCGATCCCGCAGATCCGCAAATGGGCGCCGCGCATCTTCCACGTCCACGGCAAGGACGCGACGGTGCGCTGGGACGTGATCCGTGAACATGGCGTGTTCGGCCGCCTGCCGTTCGTTCAAATGCGCACGCCTGGCTTCGGCGACAGCGACTGGACGCGGGTGATCAGCGAGCTGCGGCTGGTCGGCTACAAAGGTGCCATCGACATCGAGGGCTGGCACGACCCGGTCTACCGCGGCGATCTCGAGATCACCGGCCAGGCGCGGGCACTGGATTATCTCCAACAATGCCGGGGAGGCGCGAGCTATCTGCCGAACCCGGTGTGAGAAGTCGGCCGGCGGGAGGTGCCGGCCAGCGAAAGATTGCGGCGCATTGCCGAAGCGATCGTCAAAACCCCTCGGCTAGCGAGGGAATAAAGGGAGGATAAGTGCATGAGCATTACGATGAGAAGGACAGTTTTGCGCTCGACCGTCGCGGCGGCCGCGATGGCGCTCGCCGCCGCACTCTCGACCTTGCCAGCGCAGGCGCTCGATGCGCAATGGTGTAAGGATGTCCATATCCGTTTCTTCGCCGGCGGAGCGGAGGGCGATGCGTTCGGCACCATCGTCTATAATGGTGCCAAGCAGGCGGCCGCCGATCTCGGGCCCAAGGTCGACTATATCTTCTCTGGGTGGGACGTGGAGAAGATGGTCCAGCAGTTGCGCGAGGCTGTTGCGGTCAAGCCCCAAGGCATCGCCATGATGGGCCACCCAGGCGACGCCGCGATCATGCCGCTGGCCGAACAGGCGCACAAGGACGGCATCAAGATGATGTACCAGAACGTGCCGGTGCCGACGGTCACGGCGGCGTTCGGCGGCGGCTATGTCGGCGCCCAGCAGGAGCAGCAGGGCCGCGCGCTCGGCGCCGAGGCGTTCAAGCTGGCCGGGCTCAAGGCCGGCGACAAGGCGATCATGATCGGCCCGTTCGAGAACGAGAGCCGCGGCGCGCGCGAACGCGGCACGGTCGCCGCACTGAAAGAGGTCGGCATCGACGTCGTTCAAATCAATTCTCAAACCGAGTGGGCAGCCGACCCCAATCTGGCCATTCCGGTGATCACGGCAGCACTGCTCAACAATCCCGACGTCAAGGCGGTCGGCTATCCCGGCGGGCAGCTGCTGGGCAATGTGCCAACCTACATGCAGGCGGCCGGCAGGAAGCCGGGCGACATCTTCAACTTTGGTTTCGACACCAGCCCGCAGATCGTCGAGGGCTTCAAGGGCGGCTGGGTGCAGCTGACGGCCGACCAGCAGCCGTTCCTGCAGGGCTATCTGCCGATCCTCAGCCTCTGCCAGCAAGTGGTGCTGGGTTTGGCGCCAATGAACGTCGACACCGGCGCCGGCTTCGTCACGCCGCAGAATTACGAGATTGTCGCCGAGCTGGCCAAGCAGGCGCTGCGCTGACCTCCCAAGCCGCCGGCCGGGATTTAGCCCGGCCGGCGGGGCCGCTGGCGAAGACGCCGGCACGAAATCAAGCGAGGACCGCCATGGCCGAACGCCTCATCGAACTGCGTGACATCAGCAAGTCCTACGGCCAGGTCTATGCACTTGGCGGCGTCAATCTCAGCGTCGACCGCGGCGAGGTGGTCGGCCTGATCGGCGACAACGGCGCCGGCAAATCGACGCTGATCAAGATCCTCTCCGGCGTGGTCAAGCCGACCAGCGGCGAAATCCTCATTCGCGGCAAACAGGTGACCGGGTGGAGCGCCGCGCGCTCGCGCGACGCGGGCATCGAAACGGTGTTCCAGGACCGGGCGCTCGCCGTGCAGCAGACGATCGTGCGCAACATCTTCATGGGCCGCGAGCTCACCGGCTGGCTTGGCTGGCTGAAGGTCAACAAGGAGATCGCGGAGGCGAGCCGGCTGATGCGCGAGATCGGCTTCACCTCGAAGGTGTTCACGCCGCAGTCGATCGTCGGCCAGCTGTCGGGCGGCGAACGCCAGGGCGTGGCAATCGCCCGCGCCATCTACAAGAAGGCCGACCTGATCGTCCTCGACGAGCCGACGACGGCGCTGTCGCTGACCGAAACGGCGAAGGTTTTTCATTTTGTGCGCCAGGTGCGGGCGAGCGGCCGGTCGATCCTGTTCATCGGCCACAATATCCACCACGTCTTCGATATCGCCGACCGCTTCGTCGTGCTCGATCGCGGCAAGGTCGCGCTCAGCGCCGACCGGAGCGAGGTCAAGTCGGCCGAAGACCTCATCAATTTCATGGAAGACGTGGCACACCCCGGCGGACTGGCGGGATTGCACGACGCCGGGGAGCAGGCAACGCGATGAGCAAGACAATGGAGCCCGATCTGCAAACCCCTCTCGGCAGCAGCGAAGCCGCCCCGAAGGCATGGAAACACCCGTCCGATCACTGGATGCGCGGCTTTGTCCTCGACAACCGCGCCGCACTCGGCACGCTTGCGGTGTTCATCGTGATGATGGCGGTGTTCATGATCGCCAATCCGACGGTCTTCACCAGCTGGTATCTCTATAGTTCCGTGCTGACCACGCTGCCCGTGGCGCTGTTCGTGGTGGTGCCGCTGGTTTTCGTCGTCACCTGCGGCGAGATCGACCTGTCGTTTCCGGCGACGATGGGCTTCGCCTCTTGGGTGTTCGCGCTGGTCGTGCAGGCCGGCTACGACCCGTTCCTCGGCATCGCCGCCGCAATGGTCACCGGCATGCTGCTCGGCTTCCTGGTCGGCTCTCTGGTCGTCTACGGCGGGCTGTCGTCGCTGATCGCCACGCTCGGCATGAATTTCCTGCTGCGCGGCCTGATCCAGATCATCAACGAAGGCAGGTCGACGGCACTGACCGGCCTTGCCGACAGCTGGGCCTACAAGATCTTCTCCAGCCAGCTTTACGGCATTCCGGTGCAGATCTTCTGGGCCATCGCCTTCGTCGTGCTGTCGGCGCTGCTCTACAACCGCCATCGCTTCGGTGCGCAGGTCAAGGTGGTCGGCGACAATCCCGACAGCGCCCAGCAGATGGGCATCGACGTCAAGCGCGTCAGGGTGAAGGTGTTCGTCTTCGTCGGCATCGGCGCGGCGATCGCCGGCACGTTCTCGGTGATGATCAACTTCACCTGGTGGCCGACGGCGGGCGACGGTTATCTCTTGCCGGTGCTGGCATCGGTGTTCGTCGGCGGCACCCCGACCTGGGGCGGCATCGGCACCGTCGTCGGCGGCGCGATCGGCGCGGTCACCGTCTCATTCATCCAGACCGGTGTCGTCGCGGCGGGACTGAGCGGCTTCTACGTCCAGTTCTTCAACGGACTAATTATCATCTTGTCGCTGCTTGGCCATAAGTGGAACCAGGCGCGGTATCGCTAACGACAGGCGACCTCACACCCCCGTGACAAAACCGTCCAGCACGCGTTTCTGGCCGGCTTTGTCGAAGTCGATGGTCAGCTTGTTGCCTTCGATTGCCGAGATGTTGCCGTTGCCGAATTTCTGGTGGAAGACGCGGTCGCCGACATTGAAGGGGGACGGCGTGTCGGCGACGGATTTGGCGACCAGTTCGCCGTCGATGGTGCGGCCCTTGATCGAGGTGCGGCCGGCGCCGTAGCCGGAGTCGGTTTCGCCATAGCCGATGCGCTCGACCTGGTGGCCGGAGCGCGTGCCCCAATTGCGGTCGGTCGCCTCGGTGCGGTTGGCCTGAGCGCGCTGCCAGCCCGGTGTCGCATAGGTGCTGGAGAAGGCGCCGGATTTTTCAGCGCCGTTGTTGCCGCCAAGATTGTCGAAGCGCGACGCCCCATAAGGGTTCTGCCTGCCTGCCCCTTGGCCGCCACGACCGGAGGCGAACGAGCCGCCACCATAGGCATTGCCGTAGCCGCCATAGGAGTTGCCGCTCTCGGAAACTTCGACATGGGCTTCCGGCAGCTCGTCGAGAAAGCGCGACGGGATGGTCGATTGCCAGAGGCCGTGGATGCGGCGGTTGGAAACGAACCAGATGTGCAGGTTCTTCTTGGCGCGGGTCAGGCCGACATAGGCGAGGCGGCGTTCCTCCTCCAGCCCTGAGCGGCCGCCCTCGTCGAGCGAGCGTTGGTGTGGGAACAGGCCTTCCTCCCAGCCGGGCAGGAACACGGTTTCGAATTCGAGGCCCTTGGCCGAATGCAGCGTCATGATGTTGACGGCGTCGAGCTCGGCGTTCTGCTCGGCGTCCATCACCAGCGCGACATGTTCGAGGAAGGAGCGCAGCGATTCGTACTCCTCCATGGAGCGGATCAACTCCTTGAGGTTTTCCAGCCGGCCGGGCGCTTCGACCGAGCGGTCGTTCTTCCACATGTCGGTGTAGCCGCTCTCCTCCAGGATGGTCTCGGCCAGCTCGGTGTGCGGCGTGGTTTCCAGCGCCTTCTGCCAGCGCTCGAAATTGGCCGATACCTCGCGCAGTGCCGCGCGCGGCTTCGGCTTCAGCTCGTCGCTCTCGGCAAGTTTTGCCGCCGCCTCCAGCATCGGGATGCGCAGCGCGCGTGCGGTGTCGTGGATCTGGCGGATTGTGGCCTCGCCCAGGCCGCGCTTCGGCACGTTGACGATGCGCTCGAAGGCGAGGTCGTCGGCGCCTTGCGCGACGACGCGGAAGAAGGCCAGCGCGTCGCGGATCTCGAGCCGCTCGTAGAAACGCGGGCCGCCGATGACGCGGTAGTTGAGGCCGAGCGTGACGAAGCGGTCCTCGAATTCGCGCATCTGGAAGGAGGCGCGGACGAGGATCGCCATGTCGTTGAGATTGTGCTTCTGGCGTTGGTAGGACTCGATGGTCTCGCCGACGGCGCGGGCCTCCTCCTCGGAATCCCAGGCGGCATGGACATGCACCTTCTCGTCGTCCTCGGCGATCTTTTCGGTGAACAGCGTCTTGCCGAAACGGCCCTCATTGCGGGCGATGAGATGCGACGCGGTGCCGAGGATGTGCGCGGTCGAGCGGTAGTTGCGCTCCAGCCGGATGATGGTGGCGCCGGGAAAATCCTTGTCGAAGCGCAGGATGTTGTCGACCTCGGCGCCGCGCCAGCCATAGATCGACTGGTCGTCGTCGCCGACGCAGCAGATATTTACGGTGGCTGGCCGCGGATTTCCCTCCCCCTTGAGGGGAGGGTGGCCGGGCAAAGCCCGGCCGGGTGGGGTCCGTGCGGCAGTGCTCGACGCATCGGCGGTGCCTTCTGCGGCAACCCCCTCCGCCCGCTTCGCGGGCACCTCCCCCTCAAGGGGGGAGGATTGAGGCCGCTGTGCCAGCAGGCGCAGCCACATGTACTGCGCGGTGTTGGTGTCCTGATATTCGTCGACGAGGATGTAGCGGAAGCGCTTGTGGTATTCCTTCAGCACGTCCGGATTGGCCCGGAAGATGCGGATCGGGTGGCACAGCAGATCGCCGAAGTCGCAGGCGTTCAGCGTTTTCAGCCGCTCCTGATAGGCCTTGTAGAGCTCGCGGCCCTTGCCGTTGGCGAAGGCACGGGCATCGCCCTCGGGGATGTCGGCGGGCCCAAGGCCCTTGTTCTTCCAGCCGTCGATCATCTGGGCGAACTGCTTGGCCGGCCAGCGCTTGTCGTCCAGCCCTTCGGCCTGGATAAGCTGTTTGATCAGCCGTACGACATCATCGGTGTCGAGAATGGTGAAGTCGGATTTGAGCCCGGCCAGCTCGGCATGTCGGCGCAGCAGCTTCACGCCAATCGAGTGGAAGGTGCCGAGCCACGGCATGCCCTCGACATTGCCGTCGCCGATCAACAGGCCGATGCGCTGCTTCATCTCGCGCGCCGCCTTGTTGGTGAACGTCACTGCAAGGATCTGCGAGGGAAAGGCCTTGCCGGTAGCAAGGATGTGGGCGATGCGCGTTGTGAGCACCCGCGTCTTGCCGGTGCCGGCGCCGGCCAGCACCAGCACCGGGCCTTCGGTGGTTTCCACCGCCAGCCGCTGCTCGGGGTTGAGGCCGTTGAGATAATCGGGCGCATTGTTCTGGTTGCCGCGGGCAGCCATGGCGCGCGCGGCAATGCCCGACGGGGCCATGGGCCGCGCGTTCGGTTCATCAAAAAAAGGCATGTCTTCCGAAAACCCGGACATCTCTCCCCGAATGTAGTGATTCGGCAGCGAAAGGCCAGAAGTGTCTCCGTTTTGTTCTCTGTCCAGTCGGTAGACTCACAATCTGGAATGGGTCCGCTAACCAAAACGCCGGGCTTGCCGAGGGCCGGCGCCGTAAAACGCCGAGCTTGCTTGACAGGGGAGGCGGGCCGGAGAAAGTTGCGTGGGGGCAGGAACGCAATGCGGGGTTGCCCATGGACGCGTCGCGGAGCGCACCAGTCGAAGGAGCACCGTCTTGGCTGTGGTCATCACCTCCCTGATCCTTTTCCTCATCGGCCTGGCGGTTGGCGGCGGCGGCATCTGGCTCGTGACGCTGGGCGGCAGCTGGTATTACGTCATCGTCGGCCTAGCTTTCCTTATCACCGCCTGGCTGCTCTATAGGCGCAGATCCATGGCGCTGTGGCTCTATGCGGCGATCGTGCTCGGCACGCTCGCCTGGGCGGTCTGGGAGATCGGCTTCGACTGGTGGGAGCTCGGCCCGCGCGGCGGCATCATCGTCCTTGTCGCGCTATGGCTGTTGACGCCATGGGCGCGGCGCGGGCTTACCGGTCCCGACGGACGCGCCCCGCTGATCCTCGCCGTGCTGGCCTCGCTTGCGGTCGCCGGCTATTCGATGACGACCGATCCAAAGGATATTGCGGGTGAACTCAACACCGACAAGGTGACGCCGACGGCCGATCTCGGCGGCAACGTGCCGGCCGGCGAATGGCACTATTACGGCCGTACGCAATATGGCCAGCGCTATTCGCCGCTCGACCAGATCACCGCCGAAAACGTTGCCAATCTGCAGCCGGCCTGGACCTATCGCACCGGCGACGTGAAAGGGCCCGACGACATCGGCGAGACGACCTATCAGGTGACGCCGCTGAAAATCGCCGACACGCTCTATATCTGCACGCCGCATAATTTCGCCATCGCCATCGATGCCGCGAGCGGCAAGGAGAAATGGCGCTTCGATCCGCAGGTCAAGTTGAACAAGGACCGTCAGCACCAGACCTGCCGCGGCGTGTCCTACTATGCCGATGCCAAGATCGCCGCCGGCCAGCCCTGCGCCACACGCATCTACCTGCCGACGTCCGACGCCCGGCTGATCGCGCTCGATGCCGCGAACGGCCAGGTCTGCCCGACTTTCGCCGAAGGTGGCACGCTGAACCTGCTTGCCAACATGCCATATCCGAAGCCGGGCTATTATTATTCGACCTCGGCGCCGCTGATCGTCGCCAACAAGATCATCGTCGGCGGCGCGGTCAACGACAATTATTCGACACAGGAGCCGTCCGGGGTCATCCGTGCCTACGATGCCGACACCGGCGCGCTGTTGTGGAACTGGGATTCCGGCAATCCGGACCAGACGACGCCGCTGCCGCCGGGCCAAACCTATACCAACAATTCGCCCAACATGTGGTCGACGGCGAGCGCCGACGAGAAACTCGGCCTGCTTTATGTGCCGCTCGGCAACAAGACGCCGGACCAGCTCGGCGCAGGACGCAGCGCCAATGACGAGAAATTCTCCTCGTCGATCACCGCGCTCGATCTCAACAGCGGACAATTGCGCTGGGTGCGACAGACCGTGCACCATGACCTCTGGGACATGGACGTGCCGGCGCAGCCGACGCTGGTCGACATCACCACGGAAAGTGGCGTGGTGCCGGCGCTGGTCGGGCCGACCAAGCAGGGCGACCTCTATGTGCTCGACCGGCGCAGCGGCGAGCCGATCGTCCCGGTCAAGGAAGTCCCGGCGCCGGGCGGCGCGATCGAAGGCGACCATACCTCGCCGACGCAGCCGGTCTCGGATCTCAGCTTCAGTCCGAAACCGCTGACCGGCGCCGACATGTGGGGCATCACCATGTTCGACCAGCTGGCCTGCCGGATCGAGCTTCGGAAGCTGCGCTATGAGGGCCGCTATACGCCGCCGTCACTGCAGGGCTCGCTGATCTACCCCGGCAATTTCGGCACCTTCAATTGGGGCGGCGTGGCAGTCGATCCGGTCCGGCAGGTGATGTTCGGCATGCCGACATACCTGGCGTTCATCTCCAAACTGGTGCCGCGCGCCGACGTGCCGCCGCCCGGCGACACCAAGGGCAGCGAACAGGGCCTGAACCGCAATGACGGTGCGCCTTACGCAGTGATATTGAAGCCGTTCCTGTCGCCGCTCGGCATTCCCTGCCAGGCGCCGCCCTGGGGTTATGTGGCGGGCGCCGACCTTCGGACCGGCAAGATCGTCTACAAGCACCGCAACGGCACCGTCTACGACATGACGCCGCTGCCGCTGCCGTTCAAGGTCGGCGTGCCCGGCATTGGCGGGCCGATGATCACCGCCGGTGGCGTCGCCTTCCTTGGTGCGGCGGTCGACGACTATGTGCGCGCCTATGACCTGACGACCGGCAAGCAGCTCTGGCAGGCGCGGCTGCCTGCCGGCGGGCAGTCGACACCGATGACCTACACGGTAGCCGACGGACGCCAGTTCGTCGTCATCGTTGCCGGCGGCCACGGCTCGGTCGGCACCAAGCCGGGCGACTATGTGATGGCCTATACACTGCCGAAATAGAGAAGTTCCTTCAGAGCCCGAGATGCCCTTTCAGGTCGGGTACCGATGCAAGGACCTCACTGGTCAGCTGCGGGCCGGCGGCTGTCTCGGCCTGCCGGACCAGCATCGTGCCGGCCTGGCTGATCTGTGCCAGAGTGAGGCCCGATGCCTTGAGTATGGCGACGCCGTTAATCAGCGCGCCGGTCTTTTCGCCGAGAGCGCCGCCGAGCGCGCCCTCCAGCGAGGACAGGAGACCACCACCGGAAGCTGCGCCGGGAGCCATGACATCATACTGCTTGGCCAGAGCGTCGGCTCCCGGGATCTTGGCGAAGAAGCTCGACAGGGTCGTGCCTTCCGCCTCGTGTTCGAGCACCGAGAAAATCGTGCCGGCGATCTTTTCCGTCAAAGCCTGGTTGAGACCGGACTTCTGGGAGACGGTGTTGATGATGTCCTGAACGTCCATGATCTTTCCTCAGGCTTTGGTGTTTGCGGGCGGGTGCCGGTTGGCGCGGACCTTGACCAACGATCGTTTGAAGGCGGTGAACCGCAGCGCCAGCAAAGTCATAGCGGCGAGTGCGAACCCACTTGCCAGAAGCGCGGAGGGAAAGGTCATTGGCGTATTCCTTCGTAGTCAATCAGGCATTCTTTTCCCGCCAAATGGCCATTCTCGTTCGCCAAATGGCCCGAGTAACGCATAGCCCTTCTTTTTACATCGTGGTGCGTGCATTTAGCATTGCCACACAGGACCAAAATTTAACGACAGTGCGGCGCGCGGCATCACGGCCTCCGTGCAGGGACTTTTGGCAGCCTCACTCAGCCGTGACTGGACCAGGCAAGCTTCGGCTCTATGTTGCCGCGGGGGGCCGACGAGGAGCGCGCCATGACAACATCTGCCGGACCCACTTCCACCGAGCCTGTCATTACCCAGGCGATGATCGATGCCTATGATGAATACACGCATCTGACGCTCGACCGGCGGCGCTTCATGGAGCAATTGACCAGGCTTGCCGGATCGGGTGCGGCAGCGGCCGCGATCGCGCCGCTGCTGGCGGCGAACTCGGCCCAGGCGGCAATCGTGGCGGAAGACGATCCGCGTGTGAAAGGCGAGGACATCAGGTATCCCGGCAGCGGCGGCCAGATGAAGGGCTATCTGGTCAGGCCGGCGGACCAGACCGGCAAACTCGGCACCGTCATCGTGGTGCATGAGAACAGGGGCCTCAACCCGCATATTCGCGATGTGGCGCGGCGCGTGGCGCTGGAAGGGTTCGTAGCCCTCGCACCGGACTTCATGACACCCCTCGGCGGCACGCCGGGCGATGAAAACAGGGCACGTGACCTGTTTTCCCAGCTCGATCCAGCACAGGTCGCCGCCAATGCCGTGGCAACGGTCGCCTACCTCAAGGGCTACAAGGACGGCAACGGCAAGGTCGGCGCCGTCGGCTTCTGCTGGGGCGGCGGCACGGTGAACATGCTGGCCGTCAACGCGCCGGACCTCGCCGCCGCCGTCGCCTATTACGGCATGCAGCCGAAGGCCCAGGACGTGCCGAAGATCAAGGCCGCGCTCATGCTGCATTATGCCGGGCTCGACACCCGCACCAATGCCGGCATCGACGCCTTCAAGAAGGAACTCGACGCGGCCCATGTCGAATACTCGGTCTATGTCTATGAAGGCGCCAACCATGCCTTCAACAACGACACGTCGGCGGCCCGCTACGACAAGAAGGCGGCCGATCTCGCCTGGGGCCGGACGATCGCCTTCCTCAAGGAGAAGCTGGCCTGATCAGGCGGGCGCCGGTTTGTGAAATGCAACGCCGGCCACCACCAGCGCGATGCCGATGCAGTTGGTGAGGCTCGGCACCTGCCGCAGCACAATGACGCCGATCAACGTCGCGGTGACCGGCAGCAAAGACAGCATGAGCGCGAAGCTGGAGCGCGGCAGCCGCGACATGGCAAGCTGGTCGCAAACATAGGGAATGACCGACGAGCAGATGCCAACGCCGACCGCTGCAAGCAGCAGCGGCGGCGCCGAGAAAGCCGGCAGTGCATCGGCAAAACCGATCGGCAGTACGACGAGAAGGGCGACCGCCATGGCGGCACCCAGCCCGGCGATGCCGTCGCCGGCGCCGGCGCGCGCGACGCGGTGGCCGAGCACGATATAGCCAACGAACAGCGCGCCGTTGAGGAAGGCCCAGAACAGGCCGACCGGGTCGCTCGACCATTTGACGTCGATGAGCAGCAAGGTGCCGGCGACGGCGATGGCAAGGGCGGCGAGATTGCGCGGGCTTCTGAGGCCGACAAGCGCGACGCCGATAGTGCCGACGAATTCGATTGCCGCCACCAGCGAGATCGGCAGCCGGTCGAGCGCCAGGTAAAACGAGCAGTTCATCACCCCAAGGCAGACGCCGAAAGGCACAAGCAACAATCGCGTCGAGCGATCGGCGCGGGCGAAGACCGCCCATGGCCGGGTCAATGGGGCCAAGACGAGTGCAGCGGTGGCGATGCGCAGCCAAGCCATGCCGAGCACGCCGACATGCGGGAACAGCAGCACCGCGAAGGCCGGTCCGAGATAGTGGAACACGGCGCTGACGCCGAACCAGAGATGCGGCGGGACCGCGTTTGCCAAGGTAAAGGCGGGGCCGGCGAGTGCCGGACTTGCTGCCGGGGCTTGCGTCCGATCTTGCATGGGATCAGTATCGCAGGCGATTTTTGCCATTGATATGGATGATGGCCTGGCATTGCGGCCATTTCCTTTCCGAAAGCAAGGAGCATTCCGCTGAAGCGCCTTCGAAATGAAAATAGCGATCTGGACCCGGCAGACCTGAAAATCCTGCGCCTGCTGGAGAAGGATGCGCGCACCAGCACCGCCGAACTGGCGCGCTCGGTCGGCCTGTCGGCGCCGAGCGTTGCCGAGCGCATCAAGCGGCTGCAGGAAAGCGGCGTGATCGAGGCCTATACGGTGCGCATCAATCCGGCCGCACTGGGCATGAAGCTGTCGGCATGGCTGCGCATCAGGCCGGTGCCGGGACAGCTCGCCGTGGTGGCCGACATCATCCGCGACCTGCCGGAAATCGCCCAATGCGACCGGGTGACCGGCGAGGACTGCTTCATCGCGCTGGCGCATGTCGGCTCGGTTGCCGAGCTCGAACGGGTGATCGACAGGATCATTCCCCATGCGATGACCAATACGGCGATCATCCAGTCGTCGCCGGTGGTGCCGCGATCGCCGCTGGGTGCGGTGAAGCGGCTGCCTTGAGGGTTGGGGTCGTTCGTCAGCCAGCACATCATCAGAAATGCAAACCGGACGGCCGGTCTGTTTCTTCCCGCACCGTTCAGGCGTGGCCGCGTTTAATCCGCGCCTGCTTCAGGATGGCGCGCCAGCGGATCATAGCGAAGGGGATCGGCTCGTTGTTGTTGGCAATGTGGAAGATCTCGTTGTTGAGGTTCTTCAGCGAGCGCCAGAAATCATAGTCGGTGATGCGTGGATCAGCCGCCAGCCTGTCCGCCTCGACCTTGATGTCGGTTTTCATGCACGTTCCCCGAACCGCTGCTGCTCCGCCGCCCGTATCGCAATTCGATGCGGACGGTTTTCCAACGCCGCGCTGAGTCGTTCAACGTCTCAATTCGGCTTGTTCACGTTAAAACCTCGGTAAGGTTAACGGCGGTTGGACTGCGGTTCAAGCCGACTTACGACGAATACCGATCGAGCGACCGGCGCGCTCCGGCATCGGCAGCGCGGCATGGGCGGCGCGCATCGCTTCCACCTTGGCCAGGACGTCGGCGGGGAAGGGCGCGACCTTTGGACCAGCCATGTCGACGTGCAGCGACAGCGTTTCGGAGGTGGCGGCGAGCCAGCCGTCGAGATGGCGGATTTCCTGATAGGCCCTCAGCCGCTTCTCGTCATGGTCGAGGAGTTGGAACGAGACCGTGACCTTGTGGTCGAGATGCAGTTCCTGGACGTAGCAGACATGGACTTCCGCGGTGTAGATGGTCAGCCGTCGTTCTTTCACATAATCCGGCCCCATCCCCATCATCTCGAAGGCTTCGTCGGAGCAACGGTCGAACAGCACGTTGTAATAGGCCATGTTGAGATGGCCGTTGTAGTCGATCCAGGCCTCTTCGATGTCCATGGCGCGAGAGAAGAAAGGGGCGGGGATGGGCATCGGAAACTTCCTTCTCGTCATGCCGGGGTGAGCGTGGACTGGACAGAGCGTGGTTGGTGAGACTACGCATCCCTAGATGCAGAACAAGGGTGGACGCTGGTCCATTCGCGGAGGAATCGATGGCTCTAAGCGACCTCAATCCGGTCGAGCGCAATGAAGAAGGGATCGCCGCCGTACTCGGCATCCTCAAGCAGCGGCTCGGCGAGCGATTCCAGACCGGCCAGGCGATCCGCGCCCAGCACGCGCACACCACGACCTATATCCCGACGCAGGCGCCGGACGGCGTCGCCTTTGCCGAGACGACGGAGGAGGTGCAGGAGATCGTGCGCGCATGCGCGGCACATCGCGTGCCGGTGATTGCCTTCGGCGTCGGCTCTTCGCTGGAAGGCCACACCAATGCGCCGGGCGGCGGCATCTCGCTCGATACGTCACGCATGAACCGCATCATTGCGGTCAATCCGCAGGATCTCGATTGCACCATCGAGCCCGGTGTGACGCGCGAGGATCTGAACCGGCACCTGCGCGACACCGGCCTGTTCTTTCCGATCGATCCGGGCGCCAACGCCTCGCTCGGCGGCATGGCTGCGACGCGTGCGTCGGGCACCAACGCGGTGCGCTACGGCACGATGCGCGAGAACGTCCTGTCGCTGACGGCGGTGATGGCCGACGGCGAAGCAGTGACGACCGGCAAGCGCGCCAAGAAAAGCTCGGCCGGCTATGATCTGACGCGGCTGCTGATCGGCTCGGAAGGCACGCTTGGCATCATCACCCAGCTGACCTTGAAGCTGCAGGGCATTCCGCAGGCGATTTCAGGCGGCGTCTGTCCGTTTCCCAGCCTCGAGGCGGCGTGCAACGCAGTGATCGCAACCATCCAGATGGGCATTCCGGTGGCGCGCATCGAACTGGTCAACGCACTGCAGATGCGGGCGATGAAGACCTATTCGAAGCTCGACTATCCGGAGAGCCCCTGCCTGTTCGTCGAGTTCCACGGCAGCGATGCCAGCGTCGCCGAACAGGCCGAGACCTTCGGCATAATCGCCGAGGAAAATGGCGGCGGCCCGTTCCTGTGGACCAGCGTCGCCGAAGAGAGGACGAAATTGTGGAAAGCCAGGCACGACGCTTACTGGTCGTCGCTGACGCTGCGGCCAGGCGCCAAGGGCCTCTCCACCGATGTCTGCGTGCCGATCTCGCGCTTTGCCGAATGTGTCACCGAGACCGAGGCGGATATCGCCGAGATGGGCCTGATCGCGCCGATCGTCGGCCATGCCGGCGACGGCAATTTCCATGTGCTGGTGCTGATGGACGTGGACGATCCGAAGGAGATCGCATTGGCGGAAAAATTCGTGGCGCGGCTCAATATGCGCGCCATCGCCATGGACGGCACCTGCACCGGCGAGCATGGCATAGGGCAAGGCAAGATCGGCTTCCTGCGGCATGAGCTTGGCCATGGCGTCGACATCATGCGCACGATCAAGCAGGCGCTCGATCCGCTGAACATCATGAACCCGGGCAAGATATTGCCGGCAATCGGGAAATAACGGCGATGGCCGCAGGCGAGGCTCTTCTGCCCATCGAAGCACCGCCTCTTTCCGCCGGTGCACCACTACCTCACGTCTTTGCCGACGAAGACAAGTTGCTGGTCGCCTATATCGTCAACAAGACGGATCCGTCATTCGATGGGACGAATCCGCGCTCGGTTTCGCCTGTAACCAACGGCCAATCGATTGCGATCCTGACGGCAAAGCCTTGCCTGGCACTTCAATTCGGCCTGCCGAACGATGAGGCCTTGAGCGGCCATCGGCTCTACAAACTGGGCTTGCAGCCCTATGCTGCATTTGAGGTACTCAACTCGTCATGGATCGGTTCGCTGGAACATGCAAATCGAGTTCACAGTTCTCATCGGCCTGGGCTGTTTTCTGGCTATCGGCACTTCATCTTCACTTTCCACGACTCGACGCTTGAATTTGTCGCGGAGAGCTTTTCGATGAACTGTCGCGACGGGTCGGTTCTGACCTCGTTTATGGCGGCCATCAGTCCCAGCGCCACGGCGCTGCCAGACAAACGAATACGGCTTCTCGACCGGCTTTGGCGACGCGATTGATCCGCTGGTCCATCAGCCTTGACCGCAGCGACATTTGGTCGGAGACTCCGGACGTTGCCAATGCCTGAAACCAGGGCAAACGTGGCAAACGGAGGAGCAAGCAACATGGCGATTTCACGCAAGGAAGAGGCTCGGGCGCTGAGCGCCGACGAACGTGCTCTCGTCGAGAAGTCGCACCATCCAACGGTACAGCATCTTGCCGACGCCGAACTTGCCAGCCTGGTCAAGCTCCTGAGGGAACGGCGCGACAAGGCCCAGACCGAGGCGCATCGCCGCCGCCGCGAAATCCGCGGCAAGGGCACGCCAAAGGGCGCCGGCGCCTCGAAGGCCGATGGAGTTCGCAGTTGAAGCTGGCGGTTCTGGCAATGACCATGCGGCGGCTCAATGGCGAGGCCGAACGCCGCCGTCAAATGGCAGCGCGTGTTTCGCTGGTCGAGAATGCACGCAAGGCGCTGTCCATGAAGCAGGGCGCTGCGGCAGACGGTCCCGAGTTCAACACGCGCACCGCGCACAAAGGCATGCGCGCGATCGTGAGCCGGCGGCCTGAGAATCTGATCCGCCCGATGGAACTCGGCCGGCAGCGGCAGGCGGCAAAGGTGGCGCAGGCAAAGCGCGACGCACGCTGAGTTTTCCTGCCCGCCTTCTTTTGCCCTGGAAGCCTGTCCGGCGGGAATTGCCTCTTTATCGACACGCTGATGCGGGTAGAGTGCGGCTGAATTTCAACCAATCGCTTCGGAGTTCATGCTCGCACGCCTGTTCGTGATCTTCGGTGGGCTTCTTGTGCTGGTGCTGTGTGCGGCGCTGGTGGTGCCGTACTTTGTCGACTGGACGGGTTACCGTGCCGATTTCGAGCGCGAGGCGAGTGCCGTTCTCGGCCGCAAGGTGACCGTGCGAGGCGATGCAACGGCAAGGCTGCTGCCGTTTCCCTCGGTGACGTTCTCGAACGTCGCCGTTGCCGGTGGCCCCAACGGCCATCCGGCGATGACCGTCGAAACCTTTTCGATGGATGCAGAACTCGCGCCATTCCTGCGCGGTGAAGTGCTGATCTTCGACATGCGCCTGGTGCGGCCGAAGGCGACCATCGACATCGCCGCCGACGGCACGGTCGACTGGACGATACGGCCGTCCTCGCCCTTCGATCCCGGCCAGATCTCCATCGAGAAGCTGACGGTTACAGAAGGACAGATCGCGCTCAGCCACGCCGCCGGCGGGCGCAGCCATCTTATTTCCGAGATCAACTCGACGATCTCTGCCAAGTCGCTGGCCGGCCCCTGGCGGATGGACGGTTCGCTGTTGCTGGACGGGTTGCGGACCACGATCGCCGTTTCCACCGGCAAGGCCGAACCAGACGGGCAAATGCGGCTCAGGCTCAAGGCCGATCCGGACGCCTATCCGCTAGTCGTCGAGACCGACGGCAATGTGGGCCTCGTCGAGGGCGCCGCGGTCTATTCGGGCCAGTTCAAGATATCGGGTGCAGACCGGGCTGCGGCGCTGCCGCGCGGCACCGGCGGCGAGGCGCTGAAAGTCAGCGCCGGCAAACCGGACCCGGGCTTCAGGCTGAACGGCAAGTTTTCGCTCGACCACCAGAAGCTCGGCGTCGACGAATTCCGCTTCGAGACCGGGCCGCTCGACAATCCCTACACCGCCGACGGCAAGGCTGCGGTCGACCTTGGGCTGAAGCCGCATTTCTCGATCGAGGCCAATGGCGCGCAGGTGCAGTTCGACGAAGCGGTGGGGGCGGCGGCCGGTGCCGGACTGACGCTATCGGAGCGGGTGGCGGCGCTCGAGCAGGCGCTGCTCGATCTGCCGAAGTCGACCATACCGGGCACGGTCGAGGTGAAACTGCCGGCGGTGGTGGCAGGCGATACCACCGTTCGTGACGTGCACCTGTCCGCCGAGCCGGCCGAGGGTGGCTGGGCGGTAAAATCGCTGGCCGCCACGCTGCCCGGCCGCGCCAAGCTGGAAGCCAAAGGCATGGTCAGCGTCGAGGACCGTTTCGGTTTCACCGGATCGCTGCTTCTGGCGGTCGCGCAGCCCTCCGGCTTTGCCGCCTGGCTGTCGAAGGACGTCGACGAGGCGATCCGCCGCTTACCGGCCGCCGGCTTCAAGGCCAAGGTGGATTTGAGCGAAAAACACCAGGCCTTCAGCGATCTCGAGCTCATCCTCGGCAAGGCAAAGTTCTCCGGCCGCATCGATTCCAGCCAGCCCGACGACACTCGTCCATCGGTGCTGATGCAACTGGAAGGCGGCGAACTCGACGTTGATGGGCTCGCCGCCTTCGCCTCGATCTTCGTCAGCGACAAGGGCGCCAACCGCTTTTCCGACCGCGACCTCGATTTCCAGATCAAGGCCGGGCCGGTCAGCGCCGGCGGGTTGACCGCCGACAGCGTCGACACCGCGCTTAGACTACGCGACGGGCTGCTTGAGATCGACCGGCTGTCGGTCGGCGGACTTGCCGGAGCCTCGATCAGCGCCACCGGCCGGATCAAGGATTTCCCGGCGAGCCCGACCGGCAAACTCAACGCCTCTGTGGTCGCCGTCGACCTCAAGCCGCTGATCGACGTCGCCGTCCGGCACTATCCGGACAATGCGGTGCTGAAGGGGCTGGCGGAGCGGGCTGCTGCCTATCCCGAGCTGTTCCAGGATGCGCGTATCGACGCGGTCACGAGTGCCGCAGACAATGGCGACGGTACGACCGGACTGGCTATGAGCGCACAGGGCAAGGCCGGTGGTTCGGCCTTTTCCGCATCGTTGTCCGGCAAAGGGGCGCTCGACCGGCCTCTCGAAGCGCCGGTGACGTTGACCTTCAACGCAGGGAACGCCGACGCCACCGCGCTTCTGGCGCTTTACGGTCTGCCGGCGCTGCCGCTCGGCATGCTCGGCGAGGCGACCACCGACGTCTCGGCCAAAGGCACGCTTGGCGGCGGCCTGGCGACACGCTTCAGCCTGGCCGGCAACGACTTCAAAGCTGGTTTCGACGGGACAATTGCCGACACGCCTCAGGGCGCGGCCGCCAAGGGCAAGGTCAGCCTTGAAACGGCCGACATCGAGCCATGGCTGATGACGACCGGCGTCGGCCTGCCCGGCATGGGGACCGGTATGTCGACGTCGCTTGCTGCCGATGCCGACTACGGCAACGGTCTCCTGGTGTTGAGCGGCCTCAGCGGCGCCGTCAATGAAGCGGCGGTTTCCGGTGACGTAAATATCGACGTCAAAGAGGGGCTGCCGCATCTTGCCGGCGCGCTGTCGCTGGACGAGCTGGACCTCGATCCGATGGCGGTGATGCTGTTCGGCGACCAGGCCTTCCTTGTCAATGACGGGGCCTGGCCGACAGCACCGTTCAGCCAGAAATCCAGTCTGCCATTTACCGCCGATCTCGATCTGACGGCGGCGTCGCTTTCCGCCGGCCCGCTTGCCACCGCCTATGACGCTGCGCTGTCGCTGCAGCTCGACCAGGAGGGTATCCGCGTTTCCGACCTCAAGGCAAAATTCCTCGGCGGCGCGTTGAGTGGCCTGTTCGAGCTCAAGAACAATGACGGCACCGGGCTTTTCTCCGGTCAGATGAAACTCGCCGGCTCCGATTTGACAGCCGTGCTGCCGGAGGCCGGCATCGGCGGAAGCGGCGATTTCTCGACGGCGCTTTCGACCAGCGGCAAATCGGTCGACGCGATGGTCGCGGCGCTGTCCGGTTCCGGCACGGCAACGCTCAAGGGCATGACTATTGCCGGCTTCAATCCGGATGCCTTTGGCGCTTTCATCGCCAAGGCCGACGCGATAGGGCGCAATATCGACGCCTCGAAGACTGCCGACTTTGTGCCGCAGATCGCCGCGGCCGGCAGTTTTCCGGCGCAGGACACCGATATTGCCTTCACTATCGCCGGCGGCACGCTGAGAGCACCACCGGTCAAATTCGAAAGCCCGGGCGCGACGCTGTCCGCCGACATCACCGCCGATCTGAACACCAGCACCGTCGATGCCAAGGGCGAGATCGCTTACCGGCCCGGCGACGAGGCGCTGGTCGGCTCCGAACCGATTTTGAATTTCAGCGTCGACGGGCCGTTCGGCGCCACCAAACGGCAATTCGACAGCGAGCCGCTGGCACAGTTCCTGACCCAGCGTGCACTGGAAAAGGAGCAGCAGCGGGTCGAAGCCATGCAAGCCGCTCTGCTCGAGAAACAAAGGCTGCGGCGTGAGGTGCGCTACTACGCTGCCCTGCAAACCGAGCGTGAAAGAGCGGCGGCGGAACGGCGCAAGCAGGAGGAAGCGGCGCGGCTGAAGGCTGAGGCCGACGCCAGGGCAAAGGCTGAAGCCGAGGCTCAGGCCCAAGCCGAAGCGGAGGCGAGGGCGCAGGCCGAGGCCAAGGCAAAGGCTGAAGCGGACGCCAAGGCAAAGGCCGAAGCTGAGGCGCAAGCCCAAGCCGAAGCGGAGGCCAGGGCGCAGGCTGAAGCCAAGGCGAAGGCGGATGCAGCGGCGAAGGCCGAAGCGGAGGCCAGGGCGAAAGCCGAGGCGGCTGCAAAGGCCGAAGCGGATGCCGAAGCCAAAGCCAAGGCGGCGCAACAGGCTGCCGAGGAAGCAGCGCAGGCCGAAGAACAGCAACGCCGGAGGGCGGAAGAGGCGTTGCGGATCGCCTCGGAAGAGAAGGCCAAGCTCGACGCCGAACGCAAGGCCGCGGCGGAGCGAGCGGAACGGGCGCCACCGGCCGCAAATAACGTGCCACCGCCAAGCCCGACGCCGCCAAAGCTCAAGTTCGATCCCTCGTCGATCGACGATCTGCTAAAATCGCTGAATGGCGGGTGACGGCTCTTCCCTTATGTGTCGCGTCCAGCAAGCAAGCGCTTGAGCATCGGCTCGATCCGCCCGAGTTCGTCGAGATGAGCGGCTGACAGATCGGCGAGACTGTCGTCGGCGCGCTCGGTCAGCCGCAGCAGCACGCGGCGGTGGTCCTCCTCGTCGTGATCTCTCGCGACGAGCCCGGCTTCGCAAAGACGGTTGACCAATTCCACGGCGCTGTGATGGCGGATGCGCAGGCGTTCCGCGAGGTCACCAATGGTCACCGGCCCTCCTCCGGGAAATCCCTTGATCGCAAGCAGGGCCTGGTGCTGGCGTGGCGTCAGGCCGGCTTCCTGCGCCTGGATCTGGCTGAATTCGAGAAAGCAGCGGATCAGGTAGCGAAATTCGGACAGCCTCTGGTAGTCGGCCGGCCCGATCGTGGCGCCACGCTTTTGTGGCTTCGAAGTGTCTGCCATCGATTCCTTTCGACAAAGCCGCAAACGGGCCTTGAATATTTATATCGTGTTACGATACAGAGCGAACCAACATGGCTGGTGCCCGCCATCTTCGGTGGCACGGCCGGCGACCGATCCGCAAGTCGGCACGCCGCCAGAAAGCAAGGTTTGCAAATGAAATCCGATCATGCCAACCCCGGCCATCTGCGCGATTTTACCACCGATGCCAGGGTGCTGCTCATTGCAGGCATCGCGGTGGTGGTGGCAACGGCGGGGTTGTTTGCCGGCATTGCCCTTTTGAAGCTGATCCGGCTTGCCACGAACATCGCCTATTTTGGCCAGTTCACGCTCGCCGACCTGAAACTGCAGGATACGCCGCTTGGCTATGCCGCGGTATTTGTTCCGGTGATCGGGGCACTGATCATCGGTGTGATGGCTCGCTTCGGAAGCGAAAAGATCCGCGGCCATGGCATTCCCGAAGCCATCGAGGCGATCCTGCTCGGACGCTCGCGGCTCGACGCCAAGGTGGCAATCCTGAAGCCGTTGTCGTCGGCAGTCTCGATCGGTACCGGCGGGCCATTCGGCGCGGAAGGGCCGATCATCATGACCGGCGGCGCCATCGGTTCGCTGATCGCGCAGATGCTGCCGGTCAGCGACAATGAACGCAAGACGCTGCTGGTGGCGGGTGCGGCGGCCGGCATGACCACCGTGTTTGGAACGCCGATCGCCGCCATCATGCTTGCAGTGGAATTGCTGCTCTTCGAGTGGACGCCGCGCAGCTTCATTCCCGTGGCGGTCGCTGCCATCATTGCCGAGGTCGAGCGCACCATGCTGCATCTGCCTGGGCCGATCTTCCCGTTTCAGGGCGGCATGGAGGTTTCATTTCCCGGCCTTGCCGGCTGGCTGCTGGTCGGCTTGGCAGCCGGGCTGCTATCGGGGTTGCTGACCCAGATGGTCTACGCCTGCGAGGACGGTTTCCAGAAGCTGCCCATCCACTGGATGTGGTGGCCGATGCTCGGCGGGCTGGTGGTCGGCATTGGCGGGCTGATCGAGCCGCAGGCGCTCGGCGTCGGCTATGACAATATCGCCGACATGCTGGATGGCCGCACGATAGCAACCGCTGCGCTCACCCTGTTGGTGGTCAAGGCGATCATCTGGTCGGTCGCACTCGGCTCGGGGACGTCGGGAGGTGTGCTGGCGCCGCTGCTGATCATGGGCGGAGCGATGGGCGCGGTCCTCGCTGGCTTCCTGCCGGCCGCGGATCCGGGCTTCTGGGCGCTGCTGGCGATGGCGGCGACGATGGGCGGCACGATGCGCGCGCCGCTGACCGCCACCTTCTTTGCGGTTGAACTGACCGGCAACACCCATGTCCTGGTGCCGCTGATCGCGGCGACCGCCACCGCGCATGCGGTGACTGTTCTCTTGATGAAGCGCTCGATCCTCACCGAAAAAATCGCAAGGCGAGGGCATCACATGATTCGCGAATACCGTGTCGATCCGTTCGCCCTGACAAGGGTGCGCGAGGTGATGACCAGCGAGGTCGAAAGCGCGCCGGCGACGATGACGCTGCACGGCGCTGCAGCGTTCCTGACGGCGCCCGAGACGCGGCATCCGAGCTTTCCGGTCGTCGATGAAGAGGGCCACGTGCTCGGCGTTATCGACCCGCCGGCGATCCTGCGCTGGAGACGCGCCGGCAAGCACCGCACGACGACGCTTGGCGAACTGCTGGCCGGCAGCAAGGTCACGCTGGCCTATCCGGATGAGTATCTCGAGGGCCTCTCCGACAAGCTGCTGATGGCGAACGTGTCCCATTTGCCGGTCGTCACGCGAGAAACTGCCCGGCTGGTGGGCTATGTCGGCTGGAAGGACCTGATGCGCGTCAGATCGAAGAAGCAGGCCGAAGAACGCGACCGCTCGGCTTTGCTGGGCTTCGGCACGCGGCGCAGGAAACAGGACAGCGTCGCCTGAAGGCTACAAATTGCCGCGCTTGGCCCAGTCCAGCACATAGAGCCGGAGCGCCGAGGAGAGGTTGGCATCGCGCGGGCGGCTCTCGTCGATTTCGGCGACAAGGGCGGCGAGCGTCAGTTTTCGCACGGCCGCGATGGCGACCAGGTCGTCGTAAAAAGGCTTTTCAAGCGAATAGCTGGTGCGGTGGCCGCGAATGGTTACCGAGCGCTTTTCGACCAGGCTCACGCGACGATCCTATTCACACTTCAAGCATCGGATTTGTCCGAATCGCCGGATTTCTCGCGGCGATGGCCGGCGACGAATTTGTCGGCCTTGTCGGCGATCAGGCGGTCGCGATCCCGGCTGGTTTTGGAACGGCCATGCAGCGCCCGATTCTGTTCGGCCAGGCGCTCCTTCTCGGCTCGCGCCTTCTGCTTGCGTGCCTGACGGAGATTGACGATCTCGGCCATGTCACGCCGCCTGACGGGTCACTTCTTGCGGAAGGCGTCGAGCGACACCACGTCGGCGCCCTTGGCGCCGGCGTCGGCCGCGGCAGGCTTCTTTTCCGCCTCAGCGGCTTTCTTCTTCGTCTCGGGCTTTTTCTCGGCGACGATGGCCAGCGGCTCGGGAGCAGGCTTGGCCTTTGTCTCCTGTTCCGCCGGGGCATCCGTCTTGACGTCGAATTCGAGCTCGAAGTTGACGGACGGGTCGTAAAAGCCGCGCACGGCCGAGAACGGGATTTCCAATTTTTCCGGGACGTCGGAAAACGACAGCCCGACTTCGAAACCGGTGTCGCTCACCTTCAGGTCCCAATACTGGAACTGGATGACGATGGTCATCTGTTCGGGATAGCGCTCGCGCAGCCGCGACGACACGCGCACACCCGGCGCGCCGGTGAGAAAGGTGATGAAGAAATGATGGTTGCCCGGGAGACCGGTGCGCGCGACCTCGGCCAGGACCTTGCGCATGACGCCGCGCAACGCCTCCTGGGCCAGAATGTCGTAGCGGATGTGGTCGTCGGCCATGTGGCTGTCGGGTTCCGTTGAATCGTCCTGATAGCTGTAATCAAGCTTGAGCGCGGCGTAAACCGGATATAGATCGCCGGCGTGCGGAAGCGAAGCCCATTGGCGACGATTTGATCGTCAAACGGCTTTGATCGTCAAGCGTTGGCGAGCGCGCGCTGTTTGCTTGCCCGGGACACCGGCTGCCGCTTGCCGAAGGCGCGCAGGAAGGTGCGCACGCCATTTGTCGCCGATTGCACCACCTCGTCCTCGGTCGGTGTACCGCCGAGCATGAATGTCGTCTGCAATTCGGCATTGGCAAGCGCCATGAACTGGCGCGCTGCGACATCGGGATCGTCGATATCAAGCAAGCCGGCATGAGCGAGGCGGGCGAAGCGAGCGGCGATAGCCGGCCACGTCCTGCCCGGTCCTTCTTCGCGCCATTCGGCGAACAACTCGGGATAGCGCCCGCCCTCGGTCTGGATCAACTTGCGCAGGAATTTGCCGTCGCGGTTGCAGATGCAATTGTGATTCATCCGCACAGCAAAGGCGATGAGGTCGGCCTCGAGATCCTTCGGCTGATCGGGAAAAGTGGAAATCGTGGCAAAGATGCCGGCATTGCAACGTTCGGTGAGGTCGCGGACGATGGCAACGAAGAGTTTTTCCTTGTCGCCATGATGATTGTAGATGGTCTGGCGAGAGACGCCGGCCTCGGCGGCAATCATGTCGATATTGGCACCGGCGAAGCTTTCGCGGCAGAAGACCGAGGCGGCGGCGTCGACAATCGACATCCGCTTGGCCTCATGGCCCCGCGGCGGGAAAATGTCAGGAGAAACGTTGACCTTCATGCAAAACTATATAGAGGTGGTTGACGAATTAGACAAGCCTGTCTAAATTTGTGGACTTGCACGAAGGGGTTCCGCAGAAGAGTCGGAACTCCACGGGATGGAACGTCCTAGGGTTACACGCCGGTCCTCGGCGGCAGCCAGAATTCGAAAGAGCCTGCTATCATGAACGCCAAATTCCTCCGCATTGCGGTCGTGCTCGGCCTATTGTCCGCGATCGGCCCGTTTGCCATCGACATGTATCTTCCGGCCCTGCCGTCAATCGGCGAGGATCTGCATGCCGGCACTGCCGCGGTGCAGATGAGCCTGCTGATCTTCTTTCTTTCCATGGGCTTCGGCCAGATCGTCGTCGGACCGATCTCCGACATGGTTGGCCGCAAGCTGCCGCTCTACGGCGGCTTGGCGCTGTTCATGGTCGGCGGCGTCGGCTCGGCGCTGGCCCCCTCGATCGAATGGCTGATCGCCTTCCGCTTCCTGCAAGGGCTCGGCGCCAGCGCCGGCATGGCCGTGCCGCGCGCGATCGTGCGCGACCTGCATACCGGCACCGAGGCCGCCAAGCTGATGTCGCTGCTGATGCTGGTGTTTTCGGTGTCGCCGATCCTGGCGCCGCTGACCGGTAGCCAGATCATCGAGAATTTCGGCTGGCGCGCTGTGTTCTGGACGGTGACGGGCGCGGCCGTGCTCGCCACCATCCTGCTGGCGACCTCGCTCAAGGAGACGCGGCCGGTCGAGGAGCGCGCCGGGTCGTCCTTCGGGACGGCACTTTCCGGCTACCGCTTCCTGATGGGGGACCGCAACTTCCTTGGCCTGACGGCCATCGCCGGCTTCGGCATTGCGAGCTTCTTCGTCTATCTATCGAGCTCGTCCTTCATCCTGATCGACCATTATGGGCTGTCGCCTTCGGTCTACAGCGTGTTCTTCTCGATCAATGCGGTTGCCTTTATCGGCATGTCGCAGCTGACCGGGTTGCTATCCGAGCGGTTCGGGCTGCAGCGCGTGGTGCGCGTCGCGGTGACCGGCTATGCGACGACGATGGTGGTGCTGTTCGCGGTGATGGCATCGGGTGTCGACCGGCTCGACGTGATGGCGGCGCTGCTGTTCATCGGCTACGGCTTTCTCGGCCTGGTCATCCCGACCACGTCGGTGCTGGCCATGGAAGAGCATGGCGAGATCGCCGGCACCGCGTCGGCGCTGATGGGCACGCTGCACTTCGCCATCGGCGCGGTCGCCATGGGCGTCGCCGGCGTGTTTTTCGACGGCACGCCGCTGCCGATGGTGGCGGGCATCACGCTCTGCGCGGCGATCTCCTTCACGCTGGCCAAGATAACGCTCGGCCGCAGCCGGGACGTTGCGGAAGCGCCGGCGGAGTAAGCTTCACCTATCGAGACAAAAAGGCCGGGCGATGTTCCCGGCCTTTTCACGTTTGCGGTCCCGGTTCAAAGCAGCCTATGCCTATATGACGGGTTCAGGACATGCAGCTTCGACATCTCAAGACCTTCGTGGCGGTCGCCACCACCTTGAACATCACGCGCGCCTCCGAGCGGGTTCATCTTGCCCAATCGAGCGTGACCGAACAGATCCAGGCGCTGGAAGCCGATCTGGGCACGTCGCTGTTCGACAGGTCACGGCGTAGCTTGAAGCTGACGGCGGCGGGACAGCGCCTGCTCGACTACGCAAACGATCTCCTCGACCTCGCGGACGAAGCCCGTTCCGCTGTCGCCGACGCGAGCGGCACGCTTGCCGGTCGCCTGACGGTCGGCGGCCTGGAGACGCTTTGCTCGACACGCTTGCCAGCTTTGCTGGGGGAATTCCATCGGCGTCATCCCGATGTGGAACTGAACCTCAGGGTGGACGATAGCAGTGGGTTGCGTGCCGGCGTGACAAGCGGGGCGCTGGACGTATCTTTCCATTTCGGGGCCGTCCCGGCGGTGGCGCCGGAGCTGCGAAGCGAGCAAGTGGCAGTAGAAGAGCTCGTCACCATAATGCCGGCAAATCACCGGTTGGCCGGACATTCTACCATGACGCCCGACGATCTGGCTGACGAGGCTTTCCTCGTCACCCAGCCCGGCTGCGTCTATCGGCGGATGTTCGACGAAACGTTTGCCGCAACGTTGCCCGACCGTCCGAGGCTGGTTGGCGAGTTCGCCAGCATGGGCGCGATACGGAGCCTTGTTGAAAGCGGTCTGGGATGCGCGCTGGTCCCGCGTCTCGTGGCTTCTGCGGCTGACGCCAATATCGTCGTGCTGCCCTGGGTCGGAATCAGCCCGGTGACGCCGGTCACCATGGTATGGCGCCACCGGCGCATTCAAGCGCCGGTCTTGCGGCTGTTCCTCGCAATGGTACGCGAAATTTGGCCATTGCTAGACCAGCCGCTGGCCACCATCGACATGAAGCACGGTTCCGGTGATGAAGCCGTTATGCATCAGGGACGTGATGGCTTGGGCAATGTCGGCTGCCTGGCCGATCCGGCCGACGAGCAGGCGCTTTGCCATGGCCTCCAGCGCGGCCGTCTTGCCGCTGCCGACGACGGCATCCCAAATCGGCGTGTCGACCCAGCCGGGCGAGACGACGTTGACGCGGATCGGCGCCAGTTCGATGGCAAGCGCGTAGGCGAGTGAGCCAAGGGCCCCATTAACGGCTGCTACCACCGAGCCTTTCGCCGCCGGACGATAGGCGGCGATGCCCGAAGTCAGCGTGATCGATCCGCCGGGCGTCAGACGAGGCGCGCCATGCTTGGCAAGAAGAAGCGGCCCGACGATTTTGGAATCCATCACTTTCCGCGCCACCGAGATATCCATCTCGGGAAGCAACACGTAGACGCCGGTAACGTCGGCGGCGGTCGAGACGATGTGGTCGAGCGTGCCGACATCCTGGAACAGGCGCTGGACCTCGTCCTCGTTTGTGACGTCGGCTGCGATCGTCCTCAGCCTTTCCGGATGAGGCAAGCGCTGCCGCGCGGCCGACAACCGGTCCTCGGAGCGGCCGACGATCGTAACCTCGGCGCCGGCGGCAAGCTGCTGTTCGGCAAGCGACAGCCCCATGCCGGAACTGCCGCCAGCGATCAGGATGCGTTCGTGTTTTGGTGTGGTTTCCTGGTTCATGTTATCTCTCCATGAGGCAGCTCGCCGGGCATGACCACACGCGGCGAGAAACTGAGGCCTTGTCCCGCAAAGGCATGGAAGAAGGGAAACGGGAAGAAACGAATGCTGCCATCGGAGGTTCCGATGATGGGGCTTTTACCTCAGCCTGAGACGCCTCAGCCTGAGACGTTGACGATGCGCGATTTTCTGTGTAGCAGCGATCATCATGACGATCGCAATGGTTCTTGCAGTGGTAGGAAAGCGCACGGGCAGGATGGTGTAACCATCCGGCGACAGCCACCCGTGCGCGACAAACAGGCTCCCGACGGGGCCTTTTTTTATGCCCGAAATTCTTCTTACGCCCGATTTCGGCGATGCCCCGTCAACCCATCCTCATCACGCTACGGGACAGAACCATGACAGGCGATAATTCCATTCAGGATACGAGCAACCGCATGACAGGAGCGGAGATCGTTCTCCGCGCACTCAAAGACAATGGTGTCGAGCATATTTTCGGCTATCCCGGCGCGGCCATATTGCCGATCTATGACGAGATATTCCTGCAGGACGACATCAAGCATATCCTCGTGCGCCACGAGCAGGGCGCCGGCCATGCCGCGGAGGGTTATGCCCGGTCTACGGGCAAGGTCGGCGTGATGCTGGTCACATCAGGCCCAGGCACGACGAATGCCGTGACGCCCCTGCAGGACGCGCTGATGGATTCAGTGCCGATCGTCTGTCTGTCCGGACAAGTGCCGACAACATTGATCGGCTCCGATGCTTTTCAGGAATGTGACACGATTGGCATCACGCGATCCTGCACCAAGCACAACTCTTTGGTCAAAGACGTCAATGACCTGGCGTCAGCGATCCATAGGGCGTTCCACATCGCCCGGTCAGGGCGACCGGGGCCTGTTCTCGTCGACATGCCAAAGGACGTTCTGTTTGCGTCCGGCGTGTACACGCCGCCTTCGGACGTTGTCGCACTGAAGAGTTATCAACCGAAGCTGCAGGGCGACATCGGCAAGATCGGCCAGGCAATAGAATTGATGGCTAATGCCAGCCGTCCCGTTATTTATGCCGGCGGCGGCATCGTCAATTCCGGCCCGGAAGCATCGAGACTGCTCCGGGAGCTGGTTCAACTGACCGACTTTCCGGTCACTTCGACGCTTATGGGCCTTGGAGCTTACCCCGCCTCCGGCAAGAACTGGCTCAAGATGGTCGGCCTGCACGGTTCCTATGAGGCGAACATGGCGATGCACGATTGCGACGTCATGATCTGTATCGGCGCGCGCTTCGATGACCGCGTGACCTCGCGCGTGGATGCTTTTTCGCCGAACTCCAGCAAGATCCATATCGATATAGATCCGTCCTCGATCAACAAGAACGTCCATGTCGATATCGGCATACAAGGCGATGTCGGCAATGTTCTGGATGACATGGTTCGTCTATGGCGCGCATTGCCTCGCAAGCCGGATGAAGGCCGCCTCCAGGAGTGGTGGAGAAGGATCGCCGGCTGGCGCGCACGCAATTCGTTCTCCTATGAGATGAACAAGGATGTGATCATGCCGCAATATGCGGTGCAGCGTCTCTACGCGCTGACGAAGGATCGCGACACATACATCACCACTGAAGTCGGCCAGCATCAGATGTGGGCGGCCCAATTCTACGGCTTCGAAAAGCCGAACCGCTGGATGAGTTCGGGCGGCCTCGGGACGATGGGCTACGGCCTGCCGGCGGCGCTGGGCGTGCAGATCGCACATCCGGACAGCCTGGTCATCGATATCGCCGGCGACGCATCGGTTCAGATGACCATGAAAGAGCTGTCGACCGCAGTCCAGTACGACGCGCCGATCAAGATATTCATCCTGAACAACGGATATATGGGCATGGTTCGCCAGTGGCAGCAAATTCTTCACGGCAACCGCCTCGCACATTCCTATTCCGAGGCCTTGCCCGATTTCGTCAAATTGGCCGATGCGTTCGGAGCGGTCGGCCTGCGCTGCGACAAACCAGCCGAGCTTGACGATGCGATACAGGAAATCATCGATGTGGACCGGCCGGTGCTCTTCGACTGTCGTGTTGCCAAGCTCGCCAATTGTTTTCCGATGATCCGGACGGGCAGGGGACACAATGAGATGCTGTTGTCACATGAGGCCACAGGCAAAACATTCGCCGGTGCGATCAATGCGATCAGCCACGGGCTGGTATGAACGCCGTGGCATCTTTGGGCCTATCAGGGCGCATAAAAAGCCCGCCGGCGAGCCTGCAGCTGCACATGTCAAAAAGGGGAGAAATGGAGGTTTCTGTTGCCAGGTACCTCCGAACCCCGCCTAGAAGTGCGAACCACTAGGGCTTGAATTGAAGCTGTCGCACCGCTTACGCGGCGAGACGTGCTTCCGCATAGTTGTCGTTGGCAACTATAAGTTTAGCCCGATAACGGTGGTACAATGCCGGGCAAAAGTACGATCTTTACACCTTCGTCGATCCTATTTCGCCCCCAGCAAAAGCCGCTCCTGAACAGCGGTTTTTGGTGGAGGCGCCGGGTACCGCCCCCGGGTCCGAACGGCTTATTTCATCGCCTGTTTATCGCCATAGTCGGTCGAGCCGACGAGGCGAATATAGGGACTGGCGGTGGAAAATGAAAGGCCGGAATGCCACTTTCGTCCGTGTCAAAGTGGATCATCAAGGGGTTGACTTGCCGCCGGTCTCAACCGAAGCTTTGCGGCGGTGAGGAGACCTAGCGCATAATTTGCGGCAGCGCGCCACAATCCTCATCCACCGGATCCCGTGGCGCCGACGAGGGGAAATTCGATGGCCGACTATCTCGCAGACGTAAAGAAATATGATGCGGCGGCGGATGCCGACGCGGTTGCCAGGATCGTCAAGCATCTGGGCATCGCGCTCAGGAGTCGCGATTCCTCGCTGGTGTCCTGCACCGACCCGGAGGAACTGAAGCGCGTCAGGAACAGCTGGGTCGCCGGCAAGCTCGGCGTCACCGACGGCGCCAGGGCGGATGCGGCTATCGAAAAGACCTGCAAGGCGATGGCGGCCGACAACAGCAAGAGCCGGGTGACCTTCTATTATCTCGTCGCCAAGGATCTGGGCATGCTCGGCTCGCTCTGAGCAAACTCGCCGCCGGTGCCGGTGGGCTCCGGTGGAATCGTCTCGCTTTGCTGTGTTCGGCCGACGGTCATTCGGCTATGATGGCTGACAACCCGAATCGGACCGGAGCCGATGCGCCAGTATCTCGACCTTCTGAAGCATGTGCTGGAAAACGGCGCCGATCGCGGCGACCGCACCGGCACCGGAACGCGCTCGGTATTCGGCTACCAGATGCGCTTCGACCTGGCCCGCGGCTTTCCGGTCACCACCACCAAGAAGCTGCACCTCAAGTCGATCATCCACGAGCTTTTGTGGTTCCTGGCCGGCGACACCAACATCAAGTATCTCAACGATCACGGCGTCTCGATCTGGGATGAATGGGCCGACGAGAATGGCGATCTCGGCCCGGTCTATGGCAAACAATGGCGGTCGTGGCCGGACGGCCATGGCGGCGCCATCGACCAGATTGCGAATCTCCTGAAGGAGATACGCAAAAATCCTAATTCGCGGCGGCTGATCATTTCGGCGTGGAACCCGGCCGAGGTGGAGGCCATGGCGTTGCCGCCCTGCCACTGCCTGTTCCAGTTCTATGTTTCGGAAGGCAAGCTTTCCTGCCAGCTCTACCAGCGTTCGGGTGATATCTTTCTCGGTGTGCCGTTCAACATTGCTTCCTATGCGTTGCTGACGCTGATGGTGGCGCAGGTAACCGGATTGAAACCCGGCGATTTCATCCACACGCTCGGCGACGCGCATCTTTACTCGAACCATTTCGAGCAGGCGCGCGAACAATTGCGGCGCACGCCCAAGGCGTTGCCGACGCTCTGGATAAATCCCGAGGTGAAGGATCTCTTTGCCTTCCGCTTCGAGGATTTCCGGCTCGAGAACTATTTCGCCGACGCGACGATCAAGGCGCCGATCGCGGTCTAGGACCTACCTGACTGTCCATATCGAAATTGCCTGCTGCAGCTGCGCTCGCTTGCCCGTGCCGCGGGTACTGATTTCACGTGATATTTCCTTTGGCCTCGACACCGCTGTATCCAACGGAGGTTATCGCACGCCGAGAAACCTGAGCTCAGAATGCCGTCGCCGGTAAAGAGCCTTTCCTTGTTATGTTCACATGGATATATCGATGGACGGCTCTGGGCGATCCGGGACGAGGAGAGTTTCATGCAGGCGCGCAAAGGTTCGACGACGATTGCCCTCGCGGGTCTCGCCGCCATGCTGATGGCTGCGGTGCCGGCGGCCCATGCCGATGACAAGGTGGTCGTGTTTGCTGCGGCGAGCCTGAAGGACGGGCTCGACGCCGTCAACAAGGCCTGCGAGGCCGATGTCGGCGAGGCGGCAACCATTTCCTACGCGGCGAGCTCGGCGCTGGCCAGGCAGATCGAAAGCGGCGCGCCGGCAGACCTGTTCATCTCTGCCGATCTCGACTGGATGAAGTATCTTGCCGACAGGAAGCTGACCAAGCCCGGCACCGAAGTGAAATTGCTTGGCAACCAGATCGTGCTGATTGCGCCGCGGGATTCCAAGGTCGAGACCAGGATTGAAAAGGGGTTCGATCTTGCCGGGCTCGTCGGTGACGGCAAACTTGCCATGGGCGATGTCAAGGCGGTGCCGGCAGGCAAATACGGCAAGGCAGCCCTCGAATCGCTCGGTGTCTGGTCTTCCGTCGAAGGCAAGGTGGCGCAGGCCGAAAATGTGCGCGCCGCCCTAAAACTGGTGTCGATCGGCGAGGCAGCACTCGGCATCGTCTATGCCACGGATGCGCATGCGGAGCCCGGCGTGAAGGTGATCGGCACTTTCCCCGACAATACACATCCGCCGATCATCTATCCGGTTGCCCAGCTTGCGGATTCGAAGGGCAAGGATACCCCGGCATTCCTGAAATGCCTGCAATCCGCCAAGGCTGGCGAACTCTTCAAGGCGCAAGGTTTTACAATGCTTGCGCCGAGCAACTGACGAACGGCACCGTACATGAACTGGCTGCTGAACCTCGCTCCCGACGAATGGAATGCGGTCCGGCTGTCGATCAAGGTGGCGACCGTGGCGATGATTGCCAGCCTGCCGCCGGGCGTAGCAATCGCCCTTGTGCTCGCCCGTGGCCAGTTCTGGGGCAAGACACTGCTCAACGGTCTGGTGCATCTGCCGCTGATCCTGCCGCCGGTGGTGACCGGCTATTTGCTGCTTTTGACTTTCGGCAAGCGTGGTCCGGCCGGGGCCTTCCTGGCCGAGCATTTCGGCATCGTTTTTTCGTTTCGCTGGACAGGCGCCGCGCTCGCCTGCGGCGTGATGGGCTTTCCATTGATGGTGCGGGCGATCCGGCTGTCGATCGAAGCGGTCGACCGCAAAATCGAGGCGGCCGCCGGCACGCTCGGCGCCAATCCGCTATGGGTATTCGGCACGATCACGCTGCCGCTGATCCTGCCCGGCCTGATCGCCGGTGCGATCCTCTCCTTCGCCAAGGCGATGGGCGAATTCGGCGCGACGATCACCTTTGTCTCCAACATTCCGAACGAGACCCAGACGCTGCCGTCGGCGATCTACACTTTCACGCAGGTTCCCGGCGGCGACGCCGGCGCGCTCAGGCTGACGCTGATCTCGATCGTCATCTCGATGGCTGCACTTGTTGCCTCGGAAGTGCTGGCGCGGCGCGTCGGCCGGCGGATGGACATCGAATGACGGTTCAGGTCGACATCAGCCACCGGCTTGGCGATTTCGCGGTCAATGCCCGCTTCGAGAGCGCCGGGCGGCTGACTGCGCTTTTCGGGCCTTCCGGCTCCGGAAAGACGACGCTGATCAATTTGATTGCCGGGCTGATCCGCCCCGACAAAGGCCGCATCGCGGCCGAGGGCCGCGTTCTGGTCGATAGCGATGCCGGCCTGTTCGTGCCGAAGCACAAGCGACGGATCGGCATGGTGTTCCAGGATGCGCGGCTGTTTCCGCATATGAGCGTGGCGAGCAATCTGCGCTATGGCCGCTGGTTCACGCCGGCTGCAGAGCGCTATGCGGATATCAATAGCGTGGTCGAACTGCTCGGCATCGGTCATTTGCTCGACCGGCGGCCGGCAAAACTCTCCGGTGGCGAGAAGCAGCGCGTGGCAATCGGCCGGGCGCTGCTTGCCAGTCCGAAATTGCTGCTGATGGACGAGCCGCTGGCTTCGCTCGACGAGGCGCGCAAGGCCGAGATCTTGCCTTATATCGAGCGGCTGCGCGACGAGACGAAAATCCCGATCGTCTATGTCAGCCACTCGATCGCCGAAGTGGCGCGGCTGGCGAGCGACGTCGTGGTGCTGGTGCAAGGCAAGGTCGCCGCTTCCGGTCCGACCGGAGCGATCATGCAGCGTCTGGATCTGTTGCCGGCCGAAGAGCGCAGCGAGGGCGGTGCCGTGCTGGATGCCGCGGTTCTGCGCCACGACGAGGCGTTTGGCATGACCGTGCTGGGCTCAGCGGCGGGCGAGATCCGTGTGCCTCTTCTGGCAACGCCGGTCGGTGCGCCGGTGCGTGTCCGTATCCGTGCGCGCGACGTGATGATCGCCACCGAGCAGCCGGTTGGCCTCAGCGCGCTCAACATATTGCCGGGCACGATCGTGGCGATAGAGCCGGGCGAAGGGCCTACGGTCGAGATTGGCCTCGACTGCAATGGCGCAACCGTGCTTGCCCGCATCACCGAACAGTCGCGGCAGACGCTGGGGCTTCGGCCTGGTCGAAAAGTCTTCGCGGTGGTCAAGACAGTGAGCTTCGACCGGGCGAATACCGGCGCCGGCTTGCCGGCCGAGGCGGATGGGTGAACGGCGGATATTGTCGCTATATCGTTTTGGAATAGCGGTATCGCTGGAGAACTTGTAGAATGGCGTGACTGCGGAGGAGCAAATGCCGTCGCTGAGTTTGCGGATAAATCTCGATCCAGATGGCCGCATCGGGCCGGGCAAGATCGAGCTTCTGGAACAGATCGCCGCCTTCGGCTCGATTTCGGCCGCGGCGCGCGGCATGGAGATGTCCTATAAGCACGCTTGGGATCTGGTCGAAGACATGAACCGCGTGTTCGGCAAACCGCTGGTAGCGGCACAGACGGGCGGCAAGAAAGGCGGCGGCGCTCAGTTGACCTCGGTGGGCTTGGCGGTCGTCAGCCGCTTCCGCGCCATCGAGCGGGCCGCGTCTTCAGCAGCGGCGGCACATATGGAGGCGCTGCAGGCCGAGATAGACGCTGCGTGAACTCGGCGGAATTCATGCCGCGCTCGATCTCTGCTACTCCTCAGGCTCGCCGGGCTTGCGCAGCAGATAGGTGTCCATGATCCAGCCCTTTTTCCGGCGGGCCTCCTCACGGGTGCTCACGATCTCGTCGCCGACGTCGCCAATCCGGCCCGAGATGACGATCTCGTCGGGCGTGCCGAGATAGGCGCCCCAGTGGACGGTAACGTCCTTGTCGTCCAGCATGTTGAAGGCGCATTTGCCGTCCAGCATGACGATGGTGCTGCCGGCGTTTTCGGGCAGACCTTCCTCGGCGAGCCGGCGGCCGGTGGTGATCAAAATGGCGTCGCCGATCCGGTTCAATGCCATTTTGTGGCTGGCTGCGAGTGCCTGGATGGCGGTGATGCCGGGGATGACCTCCAACTCGAACGCGACATTGCCTCTCAGGCGTACGCGCTCCAGGATGCGCAGCGCACTGTCGTAGAGCGACGGATCGCCCCAGATCAGGAAGGCGCCGCAGCCATCTTCGGGAAGTTCGTCGCGGATCAGGCCTTCGTAGATCGCGGCGATCGCCTCATGCCAGTCATCGACGGTCGAGCGGTAGGAAGGCGCCGGCTCGGCGCGCACCGGCACCTCGAATTCGACACGGCGCGAGTTTGGGTTGGTGACGAAGCGGTCGCAGATCTGGCGGCGCAATTCGGCGAGATCGTTCTTCTTGGCGCCCTTGTCGGGAATGAACAGCACGTCGGCCCGATTGAGGCCGTTGATGGCCTGGACCGTCATGTGCTCCGGATTGCCGGCGCCGATGCCGATGACGAGAAGCTTGCGCATGGGCGAACTCCTGCCCGATCGGGACCGGCGTGTCTAGACCGACACGACATGTCGGCAGGCGCCGGCGCATTCGCCGAAAGGCTTTGAAACGCCACATTGAACAGCTAGAGTCATGTTGGCATTTTCGCCGGGGGAGTTTCCATGTTCCGTTACGTCCTGACCGCAGCCTTGGCGCTCTCGGCTACGCCTGCGCTCGCCAATGATTCGGTCGCCGAACTCGGCACCGGTGGGCTGATCCTTTCGCGCAGCGATGCGGTGGCGATGGAAAGCGAGGATCTCTACATCTCGCCGGAAAAAGTGACGGTCGATTACGTCTTCCGCAACAACACCGACAAGGATGTCGATGCAATCGTCGCCTTTCCGATGCCCGACATCGAAGGCGATCCCGAAGAAATCCCGGCGATTCCGGAGGCGCAGAGCGACAATTTCCTCGGCTTCGAAGTGACGATCGACGGGGTGCCGGCAAAGCCGCAGCTCGAGCAGAAAGTGTTCGCGCTCGGCATCGATATCGGCGCCGACCTGAAGGCGCAGGGCGTGCCGTTCTATCCGTTCGGCGACGCGGCCAAGGCAGCGCTGGCAAAGCTGCCGCAAGCGGTCGCCGACGACTGGGTCAACCGCGGCATCATCATCCAGGACACTGCCGACGACGGTTCGGGCATGAAGACCGTCTACACGCCGTTCTGGCAATTGCGCTCGACCTATTGGTGGCGCTCGACTTTTCCGGCAAACAAGGCGGTCCATGTCTCGCATCGCTACAAGCCGAGCGTCGGCGGCACCTCCTCGGTCAGCTTCTTCTATGACGGCCAGTTCCAGGGTCAGTATGCCGCCTACAAGACCCGCTACTGCATGGACGATGCCTTCGAAAACGCCGTGCGCAAGGCAGCCAAGGACGATCCCGACGGCTACCCCAAGTATTTCGAGAACCGCATCGCCTATATCCTGACCACGGGCGGCAACTGGGCGTCGGGAAACATCGGCACGTTCAAGCTGACCGTCGACAAGGGCGATCCGAAGAACCTGGTCTCGTTTTGCGGCGAAAACGTCAGGAAAATCGGACCGACGACGTTCGAGATGAAGGCGCAGAACTTCTACCCCGAGCACGACATCGACATATTGCTGCTGGAGCCATCCGATGGCGGGAACGGCGGCTGATGGACCTCGCGATTTATGTCGCCATCGCCGAGAACGGCGTGATCGGGCGCGAGGGTGGGTTGCCGTGGCGGCTGTCCACCGATCTCAAGCGGTTCAAAGCCGATACGATGGGCAAGCCCATCATCATGGGCCGCAAGACCTATGAAGGCATCGGCCGACCGTTGCCAGGCAGGCTCAACATCGTGGTGACGCGGGACAGGGCATGGCGCGCCGAGGGCGTCGAAGTCGCGCACTCGATCGAGGACGCAATCGCGCTGGCGACGGTGCGCGGGCGCTGCATGGCCGGCGCCGACGAGATCTGCGTCATCGGCGGCGGCGAGATCTATGCTCAGGCGCTACCGCTGGCCGATCGGCTGCACGTGACCCATGTTCTGGCCGCGGTCGACGGCGACGCCCATTTCCCGCCGATCGACCCGGCGCTATGGCGGATCGTCCGCTCACAGGAGGTTGAGGCCGGTGAGAAGGACAGCCATGCGACACGCTATTCGGTTTACGAGCGGCGCCGCGACGTGAATTGAAGACGACAAAGCGTCGTGACAGGTCTAAATGGACCCAAAGGCGGACTGTGACGGCAGCCGATCGCGTTGAAAGCGTGCCGTTGCATCCCTATAGAAGAATAATATTGGATTTTGCGCCGGCGAACCGGCGCTCGAGGGAATTCCAAGCGAAAGGACATTCATGCCCTGGAACGACAAGAGCGGCGGCGGCGGCCCGTGGGGCGGCGGCAACAATCAGGGACCTTGGGGACAGGGACCCAAGGGACCCAGCGGCCCGCAGGGCTCGCCTCCCGATCTCGAGGATATCATCCGGCGCGGGCAGGACAGGTTGCGGCGCGCACTGCCGGGCGGCGGTGGCGCGAGCCCGGCCGTGTTCGGACTGATTGCCGCGGCGCTGGTGGTGCTATGGGCGTTCAAGGCGGTCTACACCGTGCAGCCCGACGAAGTTGCGGTCGAGCTCAGGTTCGGCCAGCCGAAGGCGGAGCTCTCGCAGCCTGGCCTGCATTTCCATTGGTGGCCCATCGAAACGGTCGAGACCGCCAACATCGCCGAGCAGCTTGTCAGTATCGGCGGCGGCAGTTCCAGCGGCAATGGCCTGATGCTTTCCGGCGACCAGAACATCGTCAATGTGCAGTTTTCTGTGGCCTATCAGGTCTCCGACCCTAAGGCCTATCTGTTCGACGTGTCCGACCCGGACGGCATGCTGCAGCAGGTCGCCGAAAGCGCGATGCGCGAAGCCGTCGGCCGGCGCCCGGCGCAGGACATTTTCCGCGACGACCGGCAAGGCATTGCGGCGTCGGTGCGTGAGATCATCCAGACGACGCTGGACGGCTACAAGGCCGGCCTCAACGTCAACGCCATTTCGATCGAGGACGCCGCGCCACCGCGCGAGGTGGCAGACGCGTTCGACGAGGTGCAGCGCGCCGAGCAGGACGAGGACAAGTTCGTCGAGCAGGCCAATCAGTATTCCAACCAGAAGCTCGGCCAGGCACGCGGTGCGGCCGCACAGATCCGCGAAGACGCGGCCGCCTACAAGAACCGGGTCGTGCAGGAGGCCGAAGGCGAGGCGCAGCGCTTCATCTCGGTTTATGACGAATATGCCAAGGCGCCGGAGGTGACGCGCAAGCGGCTCTACCTGGAAACGATGGAGAGGGTGCTGAAGGATTCGAGCAAGGTCATCGTCGAGCAAGGCAACGGGCAAGGGGTCGTTCCCTACCTGCCGCTGCCGGCATTGCAGCAGAAGGCGCCGGCACCGGCCACCGGAGGAAACCAGTGATGGCCAACCGTCTTCCTGTCATTGCGGTCATCGCCGCGGTCATCCTGTTCCTGCTCTATTCGTCGGTCTTCGTCGTCAATGCGCGCCAGCAGGCGCTGGTGCTCAGGTTCGGCGAAATCGTCGACGTCAAGAACCAGCCGGGCATCTATTTCAAGGCGCCATTCTCCTTCTTCGATGCCGACACCGTGCAGCTGATCGAAAACAGGGTCCTGCGCTTCGACCTCGACAACATCCGCGTCCAGGTTTCGGGCGGCAAGTTCTATGAGGTCGATGCCTTTATCGCCTATCGTATCTCGGATCCGCGTGTGTTCCGCGCCGCGGTCTCCGGCCAGATCGAGCTGGCCGAGGCCCGGCTGAGGACGCGTCTCGACGCTGCCTTGCGCCGCGTCTACGGCCTGCGCGACTTCGAGGCGGCACTCTCGGAAGAGCGCGCCGTAATGATGCGTGAGGTGCGCGATCAGCTGAGGCCCGATGCCACCTCGCTTGGCCTGCAGATCGAGGATGTCCGCATCCGCCGCACCGATCTCACGGCCGAAGTCTCGCAGCAGACCTTCGACCGCATGAAGGCCGAACGTCTCGCCGAAGCCGAGCGGCTGAGGGCGCGAGGCAATGAGGCAGCGCAGCGGATCAGGGCTCGCGCCGACCGCGAAGTGGTCGAAATCGTCGCCGAAGCGCAAAAAGAGTCTGAAATCCTGCGTGGTGAAGGTGAAGCCCAGCGCAGCGCCACGTTTGCCGGAGCCTATCAGCGCGATCCGGCCTTCTTCGATTTCTATCGGTCGATGAATGCCTATGGCACTGCGCTGAACAGCAGCGGAACGACGATGGTGCTGTCGCCGAATTCCGAGTTCTTCCGCTTTTTCCGCGATCCGAACAGCAAGGAAACGCCTGCAGCACCACCGCCAGCGCCGGCCGTTCCCGCGCCACCGGCGGCGCAGCCAGGCACCGGCCAGTAGGGCCGGTGCAGGGATAGCCGGCGTAACGGAGGATTTATCCTCTGGCGGTAGCCGTAGCCGCAAACGTGCCTTATTTCTTGCCAACATGACGCGACGCGGCGTTTTTGCCGAAGCGCGTTTTTAGAACACCCGGAGGCCTTTCGATGACATCCACCACCCTTCTGCGTTCAGCGAGGCGGACGTTCATCGCCGGGGCCGCTGCGCTTCTGGTCGGCGCCGTTGCCGTTCCGTCGTTCGTGACGCCGACAGTGGCAGCCGACGGGCCGCCCTCGGTTGCCGATCTCGCCGCCGGCCTGCTCGGCGCGGTGGTCAACATCTCGACGTCGCAGACGGTGAAGGGCACTGAGGGGCCGGGCGCGGTGCCGATGCCGCAGCTCCCGGAAGGCTCACCCTTCCAGGACTTCTTTGACGATTTCTTCAAGAACCGTGGCGGCGACAAGGGCGGCGGCGGGCAAAAGGTGCAGTCGCTAGGCTCCGGCTTTGTGGTCGACGCCGAGCAGGGCATCGTGGTGACCAACAACCACGTCATTGCCGATGCCGACGACATCGAGGTGAATTTCTCCGACGGTGTGACGCTCAAGGCGACGCTGGTCGGCACCGACACCAAGACCGACGTCGCGGTGCTGAAGGTCGATCCGAAAGGGCACAGACTGACGGCTGTGAAGTTTGGCGATTCCAACAAGATGCGTGTCGGCGACTGGGTAATGGCGATCGGCAATCCGTTCGGTCTCGGCGGCACGGTGACAGTCGGCATCGTCTCGGCGCGCAATCGCGACATCAATTCGGGCCCGTATGACGACTTCATCCAGACCGATGCCGCGATCAACCGCGGCAATTCCGGTGGACCGCTGTTCAACAGCAGCGGCGAGGTTATCGGCATCAACACGGCAATCATCTCGCCGTCGGGTGGCTCGATCGGCATCGGCTTCTCGATCCCGTCGCAGCTTGCCTCAGGCGTCGTCGACCAGCTTCGCCAGTTCGGCGAGACGCGGCGCGGCTGGCTCGGCGTGCGCATCCAGCCGGTGACCGACGACATTGCCGAAAGCCTGGGCATTGCGACCGCCAAGGGCGCGCTGGTCGCCGGCGTCATCAAGGGTGGGCCGGTCGACAACGGCACCATCCAGGCCGGCGACGTCATCATCAAGTTCGATGGCAAGGACATCCATGAAATGCGCGACCTGCCGCGCGTCGTGGCGGAAAGCCCGGTCGGCAAGGCGGTCGACGTGATCATCGTGCGCAAAGGAGTCGAGCAGACGGTCAAGGTGACGCTCGGCCGGCTCGAAGACGGCGAAAAGCTCGCCAGCGGCGGTGAAAACGGCAACACCGACCAGGATGATGCCGACAAGGCACCTGCGGTTTCGACGGCTTCCGTGCTCGGCATGACGATCGGCGAGCTCAATGACGAGACGCGCACGAAATTCGGCATCGCCGCCGACGTTTCCGGCGTCGTCGTGACCGACGTCACCAAGGATTCGGCGGCGGCCGAACGCGGCATCCAGCCGGGCGAGGTGATCACCGAGATCGCGCAGGAATCGGTCGCAACGCCCAAGGACGTCATGGACCGGATCGGTGCGCTGAAGGAGCAGGGGCGCAAGAACGCGCTTTTGATGCTGGCGTCGAAGACCGGCGAGCTGAGGTTTGTGACAATCCGGATGGATTGAGTCCGGAAGCGCCTGCAACACTCTGATGTTGAAAAGGAAAAGGGCGGCTAGCGGGTCGCCTTTTTTCTTGCCTGCCAGTCTGTGCGTGGCAGCCTGTAGAAGACATGTCGCCTGAGTGCGGTGTGGCTGTCCGGAACACCGGGATGGTCGAAGTCGGAGGCCGGGTCGGCGGTCATGCCCAGGCGCTCCATGACGGCAGTGGACCGGCTGTTATCCTTGACTGCGAAGGACACGATTTCGTCGAGGCAAAGTCTTTCAAAGCCATAGGTGAGCCAGGCTTCGGCTGCTTCGGTGACATAGAAGCGGCCCCAGAATTCGGGTGCCAGCCGCCAGCCGATCTCGATCGTGCCGGGCGGCAGGAATGGCAAATGATCGGTTCGGGTTATGCCGACGAAGCCGATGCATTCACCTGTGGCTGCGATCTCAGCGGCCGCGAAGCCGAAGCCGTCGCGATCGATAGCCGCGCGCAACTCATCCATCTTGGCGTTAGCCTGGGCACGGTCGCGCCGAAACGGAAAGAATTCCATGACGCGCTCGTCGGAATTGATGCGATGGAAGAGATCGCGGTCACGATCTTCCCAGTTGCGCAGGATCAGGCGCTCGGTGCGGATCGGCGTCATTCGACAAATTCCTCCCGGCGATAACCCTGCAGATAAAGCAAGGCGGTGAGGTCGCCGTGGTCGATGCGGATCTTTGCCTCGGCTGCCACCGCCGGCTTGGCATGCAAGGCGACGCCGATGCCGGCAAGACGGATCATGTCGAGATCGTTGGCGCCGTCGCCGACGGCAATGGCATCGGCAGGCGTCAGGCCGAGGCGGGCCGAAATCTCGATAAGGGCTTCGGCCTTGGCGGCGCGGCCGAGGATCGGTTCGGCGACCAAACCGGTGAAGCGGCGATCCTGCTCGATCAGGCGGTTGGCGCGATTTTCGTGAAAGCCGAGCAATGCTGCGATGCGGGTGGTGAAGATGTCGAAACCACCGGAAATCAGCGCCGTCCAGGCGCCGCTGGCCGCCATTGTCTGGACGAGCGTGCGGCCGCCGGAGGCAAGCGTCAGGCGATTATCTATGATGCGGTCGATGATTGCGGCATCGAGACCCTCGAGCAGGGCCACGCGCTCGCGCAAGGCCGGCTCGAATGCGATCTCGCCGTTCATCGATCGCGCGGTGATGGCGGCGACACGATCTTTGACGCCGATCTCGTCGGCAAGCTCGTCGATGCATTCCTGGTCGATCATCGTCGAATCCATATCGGCGATCAGGATCTTCTTGCGCCTGTTCTCAGCCGGCTGGACGGCCACGTCGATCGGTTCGGAAGCAAGCGCGGCCTGCAGGCGCGCCGTTATTTCGGAAGCGTCGGCGGTCTCCGGCAAGTCGAGTTCGCAGGCGATGCCTTCGGCCAGCCAGCGAACAGCGCTTGCGCCGACCGACCGCGAGGCCATATTCGCTAGCGTCGACGTCAATGCGCGGCCGGCGGGATGGGATAGAAGCGTGGCGATCAGCGGCATCGAAAATTCCAGCGGACAGGCGGGCGAAGGCCGCGTGAAGAACGCGATCCTGATAGCCGGGCCGACCGCCAGCGGCAAGTCGGCGCTCGCACTCGACCTCGCCGAGCGCAATGGCGGTGTCATCATCAACACCGATTCCATGCAAGGCTATTCGGTGCTCGACGTGCTGACGGCACGGCCTGGTCCTGCCGAACTCGCCCGCGTCCCCCACTTTCTTTATGGACACGTCGATCCGTCCACCGCCTATTCCACCGGCGCTTGGTTGCGTGATGTCATAAAGCTGATCGACGACGGCACGTTTTCGGGGCGGCCAGTGATTTTCGTCGGCGGCACCGGGCTTTATTTCCGGGCGCTCACGGAAGGTATCTCGGAGATGCCCGACATTCCGAAATCGATCCGTGATCGCTGGCGCTACGAGCTCCAGGAACAGGGTGCAGTGAGATTGCACCGCATCCTGTTGCGCGAGGATTCTGCGGCCGGCATGATGCTGAAGCCGACGGATGGCCAGCGCATCGTGCGGGCGCTGGAGGTGCTCGACGCGTCGGGCCGTTCCATCCTGGACTGGCAGGCCGCGCGTGGCCGGCCGTTGATCGACAGGAGCAGCGCGCGCTTTTTCGTCATCGAGCCGGAGCGAGCGGCGCTGGTGGAGCGGATCGATGCCCGCTTCGACCGCATGCTGGACAAGGGGGCACTGGACGAGGTGAAACAGCTTTCAGCGCTCGGCCTCGATCCCGACCTGCCGGCGATGAAAGCAATCGGTGTTCGCGAGCTTCAGGCCGCGCTGGCCGGCGCCATCAGTTTTCCCGAGGCCATCGAGCGTGCGAAAATCGCCACGCGGCAATATGCCAAACGGCAGGCGACCTGGTTCAGGCATCAATTAGGCCCGGAATGGCGGAGATTGCGTCCTGGTAAGGGGATCGACTCGATGCTCTCACCCCCTCCTTCGAGCGCAACCTGAAAAGTCGACGCCGAGGGGACATTTCGCGTTGAAGTTGTCCAGGTTAACTGTCCGTAAGTTCGCGCATGCCATAAGATCGATAGGAACTTTCCAACGGGGAGCAGATGCGTTTCCACAAGGCGGAATCAGCCTTTTTCGTATTTATTTTTGTGATCCTGGCCGCCGGCCTGGTGACGCTTTACGCCTATGGGCTCCTGCAAACCTTGGCCGCCGACATTAGCAATACGCCTTCGGAACTCGATGAAATCATCTATCTCAACAAGCTGCTGTTTGCGACCGGCGTGCTGCTAACGACTGCGCTGTTCTTCGGCATTTTCTTCATCTACCCGCTGATCCGAAAGCAGGCGACGGAAGAAGGCAAGCTGCGGGCCATGACCGTTTCGCTCAGCGCGCGTTCGGAGACGCTGGAGCATGCGGCGCTCACGGACAGCCTCACCGGCATGCAGAACCGGCGCTACTTCGACGATGCGCTGAAGGAATATCTCGAAGAGTTCCGTCGCATCGAGAAACCAGTCGGGCTGATGATCCTCGACCTTGACCATTTCAAGCAGGTCAACGACAGCCACGGCCACGATGTCGGCGACGAGGTGTTGCGGGCCGTCGCTAACTGTCTCAAGGACATGACACGCTATCACGACGTGGTGGCGCGCCTGGGCGGCGAGGAGTTCGCGGTGGTCACGCCCAATATGGACGCCGAACTGCTATCCAAATTCGCCGAGCGCATCCGCAAGGCGATCGCCAACATGTCGGTGCTGACAGGCAATGTCCGACTGAAAATCACGACCAGTGTCGGGCTTGCCGTCTGGGATCGCAAGGAAACCGCCGAGGAGTTCTATCGCCGCGCCGATCGCCAGCTCTACGAGGCGAAGAGGCAAGGGCGCAACCGCGTCTGCGCCTGAAATTCCGTCATTGAATTCGTGATGCTGGCCGTCTGGTATCGTTTTCTGCGTTTCCGATGCACGCAGACCGACGTCACCCAGTCAAGCTGAGATGCTGCCTTTGCGGAGCTTGCCGGAAATAGAGGTGTTGCCGTGACTAAATCCGACCTCTCCGATCTTTACCGGGCCTACATTGCATGCCTGAACAAGCAGGATTGGCCAAATCTGGGGCGGTTTGTTCATGATGAGGTGACTCACAACGGTCGCAAGCTCGGATTGTCCGGCTATCTCGAAATGTTGGTGAGAGACTTCGACGAAATTCCGGACCTTTACTTCGACATTCAGCTATTGGTTGCCGATCCGCCTTATATAGCGAGCCGGCTAAGCTTCGACTGCGCGCCAAGGGGAACGTTCCTTGGGCTCGATGTAAGCGGGAAGAGAATTTCGTTTGCCGAGAACGTATTCTATGAGTTTCAGAGAGGGAAAATTCGCCAGGTGTGGTCAGTTATAGACAAGACAGCCATCGAAGCTCAGCTGTGATATCTGCGAGCGCTGCCTAAAAGTCGCTCGGCTCAATCATTCTGGGGGACGCAGCCCGAAGGTCGCCGGCTTGAGGCCGTAGCGCAAGTCGAAATCGTCGTTCCGCTGGGTGCGTGCGGCCGACGGTTTGCGATAGTCCGAATCGCCGGCCTGCCGGCCCGGATCGACGACTTCCGCGAAAGGCATTGCCTGCTGTGATTTCGGCACGTTGCGCAGCCGTTCGACGATCGCCACGAGGTCGACCTCGTCGCCGGTTTCGGACGGCAAGGCGTCCGCGCGCTTGGCCGTGCGGGGGATCAAATCCTCGGAGAGCTTTTCGAACTTCATCCGCATCGTCGTCGCCACGCCTTCCCCGAAGGCGATGGCCTCGCGCTGGCCCATGGAAGACAGGAACGCCAGCGTCGAAGCCGAGGAATCGGCGATCGCCGAGCGGATGATCGCCTGGTCCTGCTCGTTGGCGAGCCGCATGGCAAAGAACGTCGAGCACTGCGACAGGATCGTCGGGTCGAGTTCGCCCGGGCGCTGGGTGACGACGCCGAGATAACAGCCATATTTACGGCCTTCCTTGGCGATGCGCGACAGCGCATGCCGCGTCGGTGCGAAACCGAGGCGCGGATCGGCGGGCATGTAGCGATGCGCTTCCTCGCACAGGAAGAGCAGCCGCAGGCGGCCTTCGCTCCACAATGCCAGGTCGAAGGCCAGCCGCGCCAGCACCGAGCAAACGGAATTGACCACCTCGGACGGCATGCCGGCCATTTCGAAGCAGGTCACCGGGCGGCCGTGATGCGGCACGCGGAAAATGTTGCCGATCGTCTCGTGGATGGTGTCTTCGATCAGGCGCGAGTTGAACATGAAACGGTAGCGCGGATCGGATGCCGCCAATTCGATGCGTGTCTTCAGTGACCTGAGGGTCGGGCGATCGTTCTTGCTTTCCAGCAATCCCATGCGCTCGTCGACCAGCTTGATGAGGTCGGCAATGCGATAGGGCACCGGCGCGTCGGCGGTCAGCGCATCGGTGCTGCGCCGTAGAAAGTTGCCGGAGTTAGGATTGCGGTAGAGGTTCTTGGCCGCGGGAATAAGATCGCGCAAGGCGTCGACCTCTTCCGGGACCGTCTCGCGGCCGCGAAACAGCACTTCGGCAAATTCTTCGAGCTTGAACATCCAGAAGGGCAGGTCGAGCGTCGTCGAATCGACCCTGACGCAATATTCGGGCAACGACGCGGCGAACTCGTTGTGTGGATCGAGGATTAGCACGCGCAGGTCGGGCCGGGCGGCGATAGACTTGCGCAAGAGCAGCGACACGGCGGTCGATTTGCCGACCCCGGTGGTGCCGACAATGGCGAAATGGCGCGCCAGCGTATCGTCGATGGCGATATTGGCGTCGATGGCCTCGTCCTGCGACAGCGTGCCGATGGTGATCGAATGACGACCGGCGAGATCGTAGACGGCCTGCAGGTCGCGGCTGCGGATTCGATGGGCAATGGCGCCGATATGCGGATAGGTCGTGATGCCACGGTCGAAGACCGGCTTCGCGCCGGGTTCGGCACCGTCGCGCACCTCGCCGATCAATTCGATGCTGACCTCGATCGGATTCTGGCCCTCGCTGCTCCAGGCACGATCCGACTTGCCGATTTCGTAGACGAGGCCGACGGTTCGTGATGTGCCGAGATTGATCGAGATCATCTTGCCGACGCTCCACAGGCCGGTGACCGTGCCTTCGATATCGTCGGCATAGGCGCTGATGGTGGCGCGCGCGCCACCGCATTGCACGACATTGCCCAGAATCCGCTTGTCGTTCTGCTCCGCCCTGCGGCGCTCCAGCAAAGTCGGTTCTCCAATGGAGGCTTCGCGTTCAACGAGCATGGACAGGCCGCGTCCCCTTTTCCCAAGCGATGAGCCTAGGCGAACGGGGTTAAGGTGGGATGAGGCGGGATGGTTTAGCGGACATTAAGGAGTTTGCGAAAACTGGACGAAACGGTCGTTGCTTCGTAGAAGAATTTTCGATATATCGGATTAATGGATGATATAGCGAACGATATATCTTCGACCATCGGCAGAAGAATACATGCCGAAAGGGTGGTTCGCAGCTGGTCCCTGGCTGAATTGGCGGAGCGGTCCGATGTCTCGAAAGCCATGCTGAGCACGATAGAGCGCGGCATGACCAGCCCGACGGCGGCACTCCTCGTGCGCATTGCGGCCGCCTTCGGCATGACGCTCTCCACTTTGATAGCAAGGGCGGAATTGCAAGGCGGTGGCCTGCTTCGCGAACGTGACCAGCCGGTCTGGAGCGATCTGGCTACCGGTTATGTGCGGCGGCACCTTTCGCCGGTTTCGGACATGCCGCTCGAACTGATCCGAGTCCAACTGCCGGCGGGCGCCAAGGTAAGTTTCCCGGCGGCGTCCTATGCCTTCATCAGGCAACAGATCTGGATGATCTCCGGGCGGCTGGAATTCACCGAGGGCGAAATCGTTCACAGGCTCGAACCCGGCGACTGCCTGGCGCTCGGCGCGCCATCCGATTGCGTCTTTCACGCTCCGGGCCCGGACGCCGCCGACTATCTGGTTGCGTTGGCCAGGAGCTGAGGTGAAGGCGCGTCGTCCGAAACGCTCCGACAATGGCGGTCCGCCGCTCGACGACTATAACGGTCCGCCCTGGAGCAAGGGCGATCCCTATGTCTTTCTTGCCTGGCGGACCGCCTATGCCCAGGCATGGAAAGTGCCGAGCCGCGAGATCATGCTGATGCGGCTGGACAAGGCCGAGCGGCTGGGCCTGACCTATGAGGAATACACGCTCGAACTGCTGGAACGCGGGCGACATCTGCAAGAGGAAGACGCCGATCGCATCGCGGAAATCCGCCGGGCCAGGAAGCGGAAGCGGACCAGTCATTTCGAGTGACAGACGGCGCAGGGGAACCACATGAGTTCGATCGAAATCAGGCCACTCACCGGTACTGACGGGACGCAAAAAATGCTGGCGGATCTGCTGATCGGTACAGTCGCTGCCGGCGGCTCGGTCAGCTTCATGCATCCGCTGGCGCCAGAGATGGCCGCGGCCTTCTGGAACAAGTCGCTTCAGGCGGCCGCCAGAGGCGAAAGGGCGGTGCTTGGAGCCTGGAACGGCGAGGCGCTGGTCGGCACCGTTACCTTGCTGCTCGACTGCCCTCCCAACCAGCCGCACCGGGCCGAGATCGCCAAGCTGATGACCCGCCCCGATTACCGCGGCAAGGGCATAGCAACCCGCCTGATGGAGGCGGCGGAAGTCGTTGCCATGGAGAAAGGCCGCACCCTGTTGGTCCTCGACACGGCAAAAGAGGAGGGGGCTTCCGGCCTCTATGAAAAGCTCGGCTTCACGCTGGCCGGCGAAATACCGGATTATGCGCTGAAGCCGCATGGCGGGCTCACAGCCACCCTCATCTATTGGAAACGCATTGGTGCAGCCTGATCCGGCCAAGTGCACATTCGCCGTTGACAGGGGCGTCAAACCAATTCTATTGTCCGGCACCATGAAAAAGGCACTCATTCTCGTAGGAAAGCGCGTGGGCAAGGCGGTGTAACCGCCGGGCGATGACCTCCCATGCGCAAGACACAGGCTCCCTCGGGGGCCTTTTTTATTGCCCGAAATACGACTAAACGACCAGCAATCGCCCGACGGCGAACAGTATGGGACCAGACCGATGAGCAGTGGACAGTATGAGCGGCGCGAAATGCCAAGAACCGAAATGCCAAGAGCCGAAATGACTGGCGCCGAAATGGTGGTGCAGGCGCTGAAGGACAATGGCGTCAAGCATGTTTTCGGCTATCCGGGCGGCGCGGTTCTGCCAATCTACGATGAAATCTTCCAGCAGGACGAGGTCGAGCACATCCTCGTCCGTCACGAGCAGGGCGCGGGCCACGCGGCGGAAGGCTACGCGCGCTCGACCGGCAAGGCCGGCGTCATGCTGGTGACCTCCGGGCCGGGTGCGACAAATGCGGTGACGCCATTGCAGGACGCGCTGATGGACTCGATCCCGCTGGTCTGCCTGACCGGCCAGGTGCCGACTTCGCTGATCGGCTCGGACGCGTTCCAGGAGTGCGATACGGTCGGCATCACGCGACCCTGCACCAAGCACAACTGGCTGGTGAAAGACGTCAACGAGCTCGCGGCAACGATCCACGAGGCCTTCCATGTGGCAACGACGGGCCGCCCCGGTCCGGTCGTCGTCGACATCCCGAAGGACGTTCAGTTCGCCAGGGGTATCTATGTCCCGCCGCAGACGGCGCCGCGCACCAGCTACCAGCCGAAGGTCCAGGGCGATCTGGAAAAGATCAAGGCGGCGGTCGAGCTGATGGCCGGCGCCAGGAAGCCGATCATCTATTCGGGCGGTGGCGTCATCAATTCCGGCCCGGAGGCGAGCCATCTGCTGCGCGAGTTGGTCGACCTCACCGGCTTTCCCATCACCTCGACGCTGATGGGCCTCGGCGCCTATCCGGCGTCGGGCAAGAACTGGATGGGCATGCTGGGCATGCACGGCACGTATGAAGCGAACATGGCGATGCACGATTGCGACGTCATGCTCTGCATCGGCGCGCGCTTCGACGACCGCATCACCGGGCGGCTGACGGCGTTTTCGCCGAATTCGAAGAAGATCCACATCGACATCGACCCGTCGTCGATCAACAAGAACGTCCACACCGACGTGCCGATCATCGGCGATGTCGGGCGTGTGCTGGAGGATCTGGTGCGGCTGTGGCGGGCAACCGCCAAGGCCGACAAGAAAGCGCTTCACCCGTGGTGGGAGCAGATTGCCAAATGGCGCGCCCGGGATTCGCTCGCCTACAAGATGAACCACGAGGTGATCATGCCGCAATACGCCGTCCAGCGGCTCTATGCGCTGACCAAGGACCTCGACACTTACATCACCACCGAGGTCGGCCAGCATCAGATGTGGGCGGCACAGCACTATCACTTCGAGAAGCCGAACCGCTGGATGACCTCTGGCGGACTGGGCACGATGGGCTACGGCCTGCCGGCCGCGCTCGGCGTGCAGATCGCGCACCCGGATGCGCTGGTCATCGATATCGCTGGCGACGCTTCGGTGCAGATGACGATGCAGGAGATGAGCGCGGCAGTGCAGCACGAGGCGCCGATCAAGATCTTCATCCTCAACAACCAGTATATGGGCATGGTGCGGCAGTGGCAGCAGCTGCTGCACGGCAACCGGTTGTCGCATTCCTACACCGAGGCGATGCCGGATTTCGTCAAGCTCGCCGAAGCCTATGGCGGCCACGGCATTCGCTGCGACAAGCCGGACGAGCTCGACGACGCCATCAAGGAGATGATCGCGGTCAAGAAGCCCGTCCTGTTCGACTGCCGCGTGGCGACGCTCGCCAACTGCTTTCCGATGATCCCGTCGGGCAAGGCGCATAACGAGATGCTGTTGCCTGACGAGGCGACGGACGAAGCTGTGGCCAACGCGATCGACGCCAAGGGCAGGGAACTGGTGTAGCCTGGTTCAAGGAAGCTGTGCGAAAACAGCAGATTAGCGCAAAAGATTGAAATCGAGATTCATGTCATGAACGCACAGTTGCAACCGACCGGCTCGGCCTATTTTATCGCCAAGGAGACGGAAAAACCAGAGAATCACACGCTTTCGGTCCTGGTCGACAACGAGCCGGGTGTGCTTGCGCGGGTCATCGGCCTGTTTTCCGGACGTGGCTACAACATCGAGAGCCTGACGGTCTCGGAAACAGAGCACGAAAAGCACCTGTCGCGCATCACCATCGTGACGCGCGGCACGCCGCACGTGCTGGAGCAGATCAAGCACCAGCTCGAGCGCATCGTGCCGGTGCACCGCGTCGTCGATCTCACCGTGCGGTCGCAGGAATTCGGACAGGAGCGGCCACTGGAGCGGGAACTCGCGCTGGTCAAGGTCGCCGGCACCGGTGAAGCCCGCGTCGAGGCGCTCCGGCTCGCCGATGCATTCCGCGCCAGCGTCATCGATGCCAATACCGAGCATTTCATCTTCGAGATCACCGGCAAGGGCTCCAAGCTCGATCAGTTCATCGCCATCATGAAACCGCTCGGGCTCGTCGAGATCTGCCGTACCGGGGTGGCAGCGATGAACCGCGGCCCGCAAGGGATGTAGTCATCCAACTTGGCTCTATCTCGTCGCTTCGCCACCGATCGCATTGATTAGGGGAACGGCATGACATTCGACGCATTCTTCGCCCTGCTGGTCTATGCCTTCGTGACCTCGATCACACCGGGCCCGAACAACTTCATGCTTCTGGCATCGGGCGTGAATTTCGGCTTGGTCAAGACCGTGCCACACATGCTCGGCATCGGCTTCGGCTTCCTCGTGCTGTTGCTTGCCGTAGGCTTCGGGCTTGGCGCCGTGTTGACGGCCTTTCCGGTGCTGCACACCGGGTTGAAGATCGCCGGCGGCCTCTACCTGCTTTATCTCGCCTGGAAGATCGCCATGTCGCGCTCGCTCGGCGGCGAAGGCGAGGCGAAGGGCCAGCCAATGCGCTTCATCGAGGCTGCGGCGTTCCAATGGGTCAATCCCAAGGCCTGGGTGATGGCGATTACAGCCATGGCCGTCTATACCAATCCGGAACGCCCGTTTGTGTCGGTGGTGCTGATCGCGGCCGCGTTCGCCGTCGTCATGCTGCCGAGCATTTCGACCTGGGCCGGTTTCGGCATGGCACTGCGCGGTTTTCTGGCGGATGCGGTGCGGCTCAAATGGTTCAACATCGCCATGGGCGTGATGCTTGCGGCGACGCTGTGGCCGATGCTGCGTTAGCTGCCGTTCTATTGTGCACTGCACATTAAATCTTCGTAATGACGGGTTTTGGCCCTTTTTCGCCTTCGGCATCCTCTATTATCTGGCAAAAGCGCGGCAAGAGGCTGCGAGTTGAGCTAGACTACGGCCACCGGATAGCGGCGTGTCGGATTAAGAGGCCTTTTGTCGATGCGCGGAAAGATCGTACTTGCGGTGATCGCTGCAGCCTGCGTTGCGGCGGCGTGGCTGTATCTTTCGCCCAGCGCAATGAGCGGTCTTCAGCAGATGCTGTCGGCGAAGCAGACGGCGACGGCGGACAAACCCGCTGCCGCGGCAAATGCCGCGCGTTCGACTTCGGTGGTTGCCGCCACCGCTACGACGGCCGATTTCCCGGTCCGGCGCTATGCAATCGGCTTCGTGTCCTCTCCTGCCGTGGTCAGCATCAACGCACGGGTCTCGAGCCAGATCGTTGCAATCGCGGTCAAGGACGGACAGATGGTGAAGGCCGGAGACCTTCTGTTCTCGCTGGACGATCGCTCGTTGAAGGCGCAACTGGCACGCGATCAGGCGACGCTCGCGAAAGACCAGGCGCTGCTTGCCAGCGCAACGGCCGATCTTCAGCGCGCCAAAAATCTCGTCGCCAGGCAGGCCGGAACACAGCAGACCTATGATCAGGCCGTCGCGGCGCAGAAATCCGCCGCGGCCACCGTCGACGCCGACAAGGCAACGATCGATGCGGACCAAATCCAGCTTGGCTTCGCCACGATCAGGGCGCCGATCTCCGGGAGGCTTGGCGCGGTCAGCGTCGCGGTCGGCGATCTCGTCACCACCAGCAACGGCAGCAGCACGTCGACCCCGCTGGTGACGATCACGCAGGTCGACCCGCTGCAGGTGAACTTCAATCTCCCCGAAAGGGATCTCGCCTTGCTGCACAAGGCGCTGGCGGCGCCGCAGCAAGGTGCGGTAACGCTGACCAAGGACGGTGACCCGAAGCCGATCGGCAAGGGAACGCTGGATTTCGTCGATTCCAGCGTGGACACGGCGTCCGGCACGATCGCAACGCGGGCCAGCGTGCCCAACGCCGATCTTTCGCTGTGGCCGGGCCAATATGTCAACGTCGTGCTCGAGGCCGGCATCATGCCGCAAATGACGTCGGTTCCGACGGTTGCCGTCCAGCCCAGCCAGAAGGGCCCGTTCGTCTATGTGATCAAGCCGGACAACACCGTTGAAATGCAGCCGGTGCAGGTCGCGCTGACAGAAGGTGCCAACACCGCGATTAGTCAGGGTTTGAAAAGCGGCGAGCGTGTCGTCGTCGAGGGCCAGACCAAGCTGAAAAACGGCGCGGCGGTGCGCGAAGGCAAGGCTTCCACCGGCACCGGCGATCAGGCGGCTCCGAAGGTTGCCGAGGCTGACCGGACGGGCGGAACACAGCCATGATTTCCGAATTCTGCATCCGCAGGCCCGTCGCCACGCTGCTCATGTCGTTCGCCCTGGTTCTGGGCGGGCTATTTGCTTACAAATTCCTGCCGGTCGCGGCGCTGCCAAGCGCGGAATTCCCGGTTGTCAACGTCTCGGCCTCGCTGCCTGGGGCCTCGCCGGAAACCATGGCGACCTCGGTGGCAACGCCGCTGATCAAGCAGTTTGCCACTATCGCCGGCATCGATTCGATCTCGACGACCAACTCGCTCGGCTCGACCTCGATCGCCATTCAGTTCGTGCTCAACCGCGACATCGATGCGGCCGCCGCCGACGTGCAGGCAGCGATCGCACGCACACAACGACAATTGCCGCCGGAGATGACCAGCCCGCCGAGCTATCGCAAGGTCAATCCAGCCGACGCGCCAATCCTGCTGATGTCGCTGGTCAGCGACACCATTCCGCTGACCGATCTAGACGCATTTGCCGAGAATGTGATCTCGCCGTCGCTGTCGACGATCGACGGCGTTGCGCAGGTTTCGATCTACGGCCAGCAGAAATATGCCGTGCGCGTCCAGATAGATCCGACGGCGCTCGCCGCTCGCGGCATCTCGATCGACCAACTGCAGACGGCCATTGCCTCGGCCAACAGCAACACGCCGCTCGGCGTGCTCAAGAACAACAAACAGCAACTAACCATTACCGCGAACACGCAGCTCACCAATGCGGCGGGGTTCTCCAACATCATCATCGCCACCAAGAACGGCCATCCAGTGCGGCTCGGCGAGGTGACCCGCGTCATCGATTCGGTCGAGACCACGACTACCGCAAGCTGGTACGACGGTACCCGCGCCATCATCATGGCCGTGCAGCGCCAGCCGGATGCAAACACCGTCGATGTCGTCGACCGCGTCAAGGCGATGCTGCCTTCCTTCGAGGGTCAGATGCCTGCGGCGGCGAGCATCCAGTTGCTCAATGACCGCTCGACGTCGATCCGCGAGGCGGTCGACGACGTGCAGTTCACGCTGCTGCTCACCATCGCGCTGGTGGTGATGGTGATCTTCCTGTTCCTGCGCCGGGTAACGGCGACGGTCATCCCCGCCGTGGCGGTGCCGATTTCGCTCATCGCCACGCTGGGCGTGATGTACCTGTTCGGCTTTTCCATCGACAACGTCTCATTGATGGGGCTGACACTGGCGGTCGGCCTTGTTGTCGACGATGCCATCGTCATGCTGGAAAATATTTTCCGCCATATGGAGGAGGACGGAGTCTCGGCCCTCGAGGCTTCGCTCAAGGGCGCCCGCGAAATCGGCTTCACAATCATCTCGATCTCGATCTCGCTGGTCGCCGTGTTCATTCCGGTGCTTTTGATGGGCGGCGTGATCGGGCGCATCTTCAACGAATTCGCGGTGGTGGTGACGGTCGCCATCCTGGCGTCGATGTTTGTCTCGCTGACGTTGACGCCGATGCTGTGCTCGCGGCTGTTGTCATTATCGAAAGCCGAGCAGAAGGCGGCGCATGGCGAGGACCATAGGCAAAACGTCTTCATGCGGGGCTATGACTGGCTGCTGACATTCTGCCTGCGTCACAATTTTCTGGTTTTCCTTGTCTTCCTGGTGACCGCCGGGCTGTCGGTCTGGCTGATCCAGATATCGCCGAAGGGCTTTTTCCCGCAGGAGGATATCGGCCAGGTCTCGGTGACGACCATCGCGCGCCAGGATATTTCGTTCGACGCCATGGTGAAGCTTCAGGGTCAAGTGGCGGATGTCTTCACCCATTCGCCCTACGTCGCCCATGTCGGCTGGTCGGCGGGCAGTGGAAACAATGCGCTCAACCAGGGCCAGCTGTTTGTGCAGCTGAAGGACAAGGACCAGCGACCGAACATCGACAAGGTGCTTTCGGATCTGCGGCGCCAGCTTGCCAATGTGCCCGGTATCGAAACCTATATGCAGCCGGTGCAGAACCTGCGGCTCGGCGCGCGCGCTTCGGCGAGTGCCTATCAGCTTGCCGTGCAGGGCCTCGATACCGGCCTGACGAACGTCTGGGCGCAAAGGCTGACGGACGCGATGGCCGCCGATCATGGCGCCTTCACCGACGTCACCAATGACCTGCAGAACAACGCGTTGCAGGCGACGCTGGTGATCGACCGCGACAAGGCATCGACGCTTGGCGTCGATACCGACACGTTGCGTTCCAGCCTCTATGGCGGTTTCGGCACCCAGCAGGTGTCGACCATCTTCGGTTCGGCCGACAGCTATAAAGTGGTCATGGAGCTCGACCCGAAGATCGAGTGGTCGCCCGAACGGATGCTGGCGATCAAGGTGAGAACGGCGAGCGGCAGCCTGGTGCCGCTTGGCGCCTTCGCGCGTGTCGATCGGACCGCCGGTACCCTGACCGTCAATCAGCTCGGCCAGCTTCCGGCAGTGACCATCTCCTACAATCTGCCGCAGGGCGTGGCCCTGGGCGACAGCGTGAGCCACATCAATGCGCTGAAGGAAAAGATCGGCATGCCGCCGACGATCTCGACCACTTTCTCGGGCACGGCGAAGACCTTCCAGGATTCGCTTTCCAACCAGGGACTGCTGATCGGTGGCGCGATCCTGACCATCTATATCGTGCTCGGCATGCTCTATGAGAGCTTCATCCACCCGCTCACCATCCTGACCGGGCTTCCGTCGGCGGTGCTTGGCGCGCTGGTGGCACTGCGGTTGGCGGGGATGGATTTGTCGGTGATCGCTGTGATCGGCATCCTGATGCTGATCGGCATCGTCAAGAAGAACGGCATCATGATGATCGACGTGGCGCTCGAGCTCAGGCGCGAGGGGATGTCGCCCGTCGAATCCATCCACAAGGCCTGCCTGATGCGCTTCCGGCCGATCATGATGACCACGCTTGCCGCGCTGATGGGCACCATCCCGATCGCGCTCGGCACCGGTGCCAGTGCGGAACTGCGCCAGCCTCTTGGCGTGGCGGTGGTCGGCGGTCTCGTCGCTTCGCAGGCACTGACGCTGTTCGTCACGCCCGTCATTTACGTCTACATGGAGCATTTTTCCGGCTGGCTCGTCAGGTTGTGGGTGCGGCGCCGGGGCGAGCCGGGCCCGGTCGAGGTGGTCGAGCAGCCGTCACTGTTCGACGAGGAGGAAGAACCGGTGCCGCAGAAGGCGGCAGCCGAATAGCGCTGGCCTAAGCCGTGGTGCTTGCGGCCGGGGGGCCGCGATCGTAATTTGACGCCATGCCGCACAATCACGACCACGACAACGAGCTTGATCCCTTTGCGGCGCGTGTGCGCGCGCTGGAGACGATTCTCACCCGCAAAGGCCTGATCGATCCGGCGGCGATCGACGTCATCGTCGACACCTACGAGACCAAGATCGGGCCGCGCAACGGCGCAAAGGTGGTGGCGAAGGCTTGGGTTGATCCCGGGTTTGCCGCATGGCTGAAGCGTGATGCGACGGCGGCCATCGAATCGCTCGGCTACACCGGCCGGCAAGGCGAGCACATGCAGGCGGTGTTCAATACGGCCGACACGCACAACCTCGTCGTCTGCACGCTATGCTCCTGCTATCCGTGGTCGGTGCTCGGCCTGCCGCCAGTCTGGTACAAGGCGCCGCCCTACCGTTCGCGCGCGGTGATCGATCCGCGCGGCGTGCTCGAGGAATTCGGCCTGACCTTGCCGGCGACCACGACAATCCGGGTGTGGGATTCGACCGCCGAGCTGCGCTATCTCGTGGTGCCTATGCGCCCCGGGGGCACGGAGGGCTGGGATGAGGCACGGCTCGCCGATCTGGTGACGCGCGATGCCATGATCGGCACGGCATTGGCGCGGGAGCCGGCATGAACGGGCCGCAGGATCTCGGCGGCCAGATGGGTTTCGGGCCGGTCGCGCCCGAGCCGGACGAACCCTATTTCCATGCTGATTGGGAAAGGCGGGCGCTGGGCGTAACGTTGTGCGCCGGCGCCATGGGCGCCTGGACCATCGACGAGAGTCGGCACGCGCGAGAATCGCTGCATCCAGCGGATTATTATGCCTCCAGCTATTATCAGATATGGATCTAGGCGCTGGAGGTGCTGCTCAAACGCCATGGTTTCGTCAGCGACCGCGACCTGGCTACGGGCGACGCGGTCGACCCGGCAGCGACACCCAAACGGGTGCTCAAGGCTAAGGATGTTCCGGCGGTGCTGGCCAAGGGCGGGCCTTGCGACCGGCCTGTCGCCGCGCCTGCGCGGTTCAAGGCAGGCGACCTCGTGCGAACCAGGAATTTTCATCCGACCGGCCACACCAGGCTGCCGCGCTATGCACGCGGCAAACAAGGCGTCGTCGAGGCGGTACGCGACGGCTTTGTCTTTCCCGACACCAGTGCGCACGGCCAGGGCGAAAACCCGCAATGGGTCTATACCGTGGCCTTCACAGGCGACGAAATCTGGGGCGAGGGCGCCGACCCGACACTTGTCGTGTCGATCGATGCCTGGGAGAGCTACCTTGAGCCGGCGTGAGACGGGCTCAGTCGTCGCCATGCTGCCCGCCGGTGTCGAGGCGCCTGTGTTTGCCGAGCCGTGGGAGGCCGAGGCCTTTGCGATGACGGTGGCGCTGCACGATAACGGGCTGTTTTCGTGGAGCGAATGGGCGGATGCTTTGTCGGCGGAGGTGAAGCGGCAGGGCGCCGCGCGCGACGGCCGCGATTATTACGAGCACTGGCTGGCGGCGCTGGAAAAGCTGCTTGCTTCGAAAGGTCTGGCCGCGAAGACCGATGTGGACGCGATCGCCGCTGCCTGGGAGCGCGCCGCGCACGCAACGCCGCATGGCAAGCCGATCCTTCTGGAGAACGATCCACAGCAGGCTATGTAAGCTGCGGTCGCCTGGTCTTGTTCTCTTTACGTTCCTGTTCGTCACTGATAGCCTGACACTGTCGCAGCGGCGTAATTGCCGGCGATGAAAATTGATGGTGACGGCAGTCACCTTGTCTTTCCCTCGCGAATCCGGTCTGTCGCGCTGATGGAATTCTCTCCTCAACAGGACGAGGCGCTGAAGGCGGTGGCCGGCTGGCTGAAAGCCGGCAAGCCGCAGCTGTTCAGGCTGTTCGGCTATGCCGGCACCGGCAAGACGACGCTGGCGCGCTATTTCGCCGAGCATGTCGATGGCCAGGTGCAGTTCGCCGCGTTTACGGGCAAGGCGGCGCAGGTGCTGCGTTCCAAGGGCGCGGTCAATGCCCGCACCATCCATTCGCTGATCTACCGGCCGAAGGGCGAAGAATCGGTAGCGGACGAGGTGACCGGCAAGACATCGATGTCGCCGACATTTTCGCTCAACCGGCAGAGCCCGATCTCGCGGGCCAAGCTCGTCGTCATCGATGAATGCTCAATGGTCGACGAGCAACTCGGCCGTGACCTGATGAGCTTCGGCACGCCGATCTTGGTGCTCGGCGATCCCGGCCAGTTGCCGCCAATCTCCGGCGGCGGCTTCTTCACCGATCATGAGCCGGACATTCTGCTCACCGAAATCCATCGCCAGGCACGAGACAACCCGATCATCCGGCTTGCGCTTGACGTGCGCGAGGGCCGCGAGTTCATGCGCGGCGACTATGGCGCGGCGCAAGTGATCGGCAAGGAAGACGTCACCCAGGAACTGGTGCTGAAGGCGGACCAGGTGCTGGTCGGTACCAACCGTACGCGCCGCCGTTATAACCAGCGGCTGCGCGAGCTGAAGGGGTTCAACGCCGATTATCCGCAAGCCGGCGACAAGCTGGTCTGCCTGCGCAACGATCCGGCCAAGGGACTGCTCAACGGCTCGCTGTGGAAGGTGATGACCTCGTCGCGCGAGACGGTCAAGCCCGGCATCAATCTGCTGGTTTCGCCGGAGGAAGACGACCCGGATCGCGGCGTCGCCAAGATCAAGCTGCTCAAGGCGGCATTCGAAGATCCCGACGCCGACATTCCCTGGCAGCAGAAGAAACGGTTCGACGATTTCGACTATGGCTACGCGCTGACCGTGCACAAGGCGCAGGGCTCGCAGTGGAACGAGATCGTGCTTTTCGACGAAAGCTGGGCGTTCAAGGAAACCCGGCAGCGTTGGCTCTACACCGCCATCACGCGCGCGGCCGAACGGCTGACGATCGTCCGATAGGGCGGCCGTATCAGCGCTGGGCGATCGGGTTGGCGCCAAGCCATTCCCAGGCGGCGGCTTCGTCCTTGGCCTCGAAATGCCGGAGTTCGATGGGCAAGGAGGCGGGCAAAAAGGCTCTTGCCTCCGCTATCCAGTTCGGCTCACCGACCGCCGCGCAGCGCCTGATATGCTGCACTGCATGAGCTATGCCCTGTTCGACCGTCTCGTCCGATACATCGGTCCAGTCGACACCCTCATGATCGATCAGGCGCACCAGCACGTCGATTTTTGGGTGCAGCGCGTAGGCTGCCTCCAGCAATCCGAACAGGTTTTCGGCGTCGGCCGCTGCGACATGGCCGACGACATCGATGGCGAAGAGGTCTTCGCGATCGGTATCGATGCGGCGGATCGCCGGTACGGCATCGAGAAAATTCAACAGGGAACTCCTTGCGCTCGATTTTCTTCGTTCCCTTGGAACACCTGAAACCCTCTGTCTGTTCCCCTTAAAGACGGTATAGATGCGCGCCGAGATCAGCCTGGAACCGTGCAAATGCCTGCAAAGCTTTCCGTCAACCTCAACGCCATCGCCATGCTGCGCAACCGGCGGGACCTGCCGTGGCCAAGCGTGACGGGGCTCGGACGCATCGCCCTTGCCGCCGGTGCGCATGGGCTGACGGTGCACCCGCGACCCGACGAGCGGCACACCAGGCATTCCGATCTGCCTGAGATCAGGGCGCTGATCGACGACGAGTTCCCGAATGCGGAATTCAACATCGAGGGCTATCCGACCGGGGAATTCCTGGCGCTTGTGGAAAAGCATCAGCCCGAGCAGGTGACGCTGGTGCCCGACGACCCGGCGCAAGCGACTTCCGATCATGGCTGGAACTTCGCGGCCGAGGCTGCGTTCCTGACACCGGTCGTCAAGCGCCTGAAGAAGGGAGGCTTTCGCGTATCGCTGTTTTCAGATCCGGACCCCGATGGCGTGAATGCCGCTCGCGACACCGGTGCCGACCGGATCGAACTCTATACGGGTCCATACGGCAGCTATCATTCCGATTCGGCAAAAGCGGCGAAGGAATTGGAGAAATTGGGAAAGACGGCGGATGCCGCACTGGCCGCAGGGCTCCAGGTCAATGCCGGGCACGACCTTGTGGTGAGCAATTTGCCGGCGCTGGCCAGGCGCATCCCGGCATTGGCCGAAGTGTCGATCGGACATGGGTTGACAGCCGATGCGTTGGAGTATGGCATGGCCGCAACGGTCAGGCGGTTTCTGAAGGCTTGTGGCTGGTAGAGAGAGGCGAGCCGATAGGCCGTGGGTTCCGGGCATGGCAGCGCGTCCTTTCCATCCCCGCAGCATAGGGCACCGCACGTCTATGGGAGTGTCGTCCATGGCCCTTGCCAACGCTGGTAGCGAGGCAGAACCCATCGAGCAATCCAGCCACTCCACCGTCGAGCAGCACAGCACCAAGGTGCTGATGCTGGGCGCGTTGGGCGTGGTTTACGGCGATATCGGCACCAGCCCAATCTATGCGTTTCGGGAAGCGCTGCACGCATCGTCGGGACCGGTAGCGCGCAACGACGTCCTCGGCGTGCTGTCGCTTATCGTCTGGGCGCTGACGATCATCGTCACGATAAAATACGTCGCTTTCGTTCTCAGAGCCGACAACAAGGGCGAGGGCGGCACGCTGTCGCTGATGTCGCTTGCGCGCAGCGCTTATCCCAATGGAGCCAAGCTCATCCTGGGGATCGGGCTCTGCGGCGCGGCGCTGTTTTTCGGCGATGCCATCATAACGCCGGCCATCTCCGTGCTTTCGGCGGTCGAAGGCCTGGAAGTGGTGACCCCGACGCTGGAAACCTATGTGGTTCCGATCACGCTGATCATCCTGGCGATGCTTTTTGCCGTGCAACGCTTTGGCACCGGCAAGGTGGCGGCGGTGTTCGGACCGGTGACGGCAGTGTGGTTCCTGGCGATCGGCGCCGCCGGGGTCTACCATCTGCTGGACGACCCGTCGGTCCTGCTGGCGATCAATCCCTATTACGCGGTCGCTTACCTGGCCAATACGCCCACCGGCGCCTTCGTCACCGTCGGGGCGGTGTTCCTGGCGGTCACCGGAGCCGAGGCACTCTATGTCGATCTCGGCCATTTCGGGCGCAGGCCGATCGTGCTGGCGTGGTTTTCGGTGGTGTTCCCTTGTCTGCTCCTCAACTACTTCGGACAAGGTGCGTTCGTTCTGGCCAACGGCGGCAAACCCACCAATCCATTCTTCCAGATGCTGCCCGATTGGGCGCTGATGCCCATGGTTGGGCTAGCCACGGCAGCGACGGTGATCGCCAGTCAGGCGGTGATCTCCGGCGCTTTCTCGCTGACCCGCCAGGCGGTGCAGCTCAATTTGCTGCCGCGCATCGAGGTGCAGCATACGTCCGAGATGCAATCCGGCCAGATCTACATGCCGCGGGTCAATCTGGTGGTCGCGCTGGGCGTAATGTTGCTGGTGGTCGGCTTTGGCAGTTCGAGTTCGCTGGCTTCCGCCTATGGCATTTCGGTGACCGGCGAAATGCTGATGACAACCATCCTGCTGTTCGTGGTGATGCGGTTCCGGTGGAAATGGCAGCTTGCCCTCGCTGCCGCGCTGGCCCTCCTGTTCGGCACGATCGATACCGGATTTTTCCTCGCAAACGTCGTCAAGATCGTCGAAGGCGGGTGGGTGTCAATCACGGTCGCTTGCGGCATGGGACTGATCATGTCTACCTGGATCCGCGGCACCCGCTATTTGTTCGACAAGACGCGCCGAAACGAGATCCCGCTGGATTTCCTTGCCGGCAATCTGCTGAAGAAGAAGCCGCATTTGGTATCAGGCACCGCGGTGTTCCTGACCAGCGATCCACTGAGCGCGCCGACCGCGCTGATGCACAGCCTCAAGCACTACAAGGTGCTGCACGAGCAGAACGTCATCCTTTCGGTGGTGACTGCGCCGCAGCCTGTCGTGCCCGACAGCGAGCGCGTCAAGATGGAAACGGTCAACGAGCTGTTCATGCGGGTGACGCTGACCTTCGGCTACATGGAGCAGCCCAACATCCCGCGTGCGCTGGCGATCTGCCGCAAGCAGGGCTGGAAGTTCGACATCATGACGACGTCCTTCTTCCTGTCGCGGCGTTCACTCAAGGCCTCGCCCAATTCCGGCATGCCGGTCTGGCAGGACAAGCTGTTCATCGGGCTGGCGCGCTCGGCGGCCGATGCCACGGAATATTTCCAGATTCCGACCGGACGTGTCGTCGAGATCGGGACGCAGGTGGCTATTTAGAACGTGCCTGTTGCAGCGTTTCAGGCAGTCTGTCGAGGGGGTCGAGCCTGCCAGGCCGGGAAGACTCGCAATACCGACACGCAGACATTACGTGACGGCACTTGATATTGCAGTGCAGCAAGCGTAGAGCACCGCGCGCTTATCGGAGTGTCGTCCATGGCCCTTACCAATGCTGGTAACGAGGCAGAACCCGTCGAACAATCGAGCCATTCTGAGGTCGAGCAGCACAGCACCAAGGTGCTGATGCTGGGCGCACTCGGTGTCGTTTATGGCGATATCGGCACCAGCCCGATCTATGCTTTCCGCGAGGCATTGGTGGCATCGTCGGGGGGCGAAGTCGCCAACCGTGGCGACATCCTCGGCGTGCTGTCGCTAATCATCTGGTCGCTGACGATCATCGTCACCATCAAATACATCATGTTCGTGCTCAGGGCCGACAATCGCGGCGAGGGCGGGGTGCTGTCGCTGATGGCGCTGGCGCGCAACAGTTTCCCGACCCGCTCGGCGGTGATCCTCGGCATCGGCATCGTCGGCGCCTCGCTGTTTTTCGGTGACGCCGTCATCACGCCGGCGATTTCGGTGCTGTCGGCGGTCGAAGGCATGAACGTCGTCACGCCGACCTTCCAGCCCTATGTGGTGCCGTTGACGCTGGTCATCCTGGCGATTCTGTTTTCGGCACAGCGGTTTGGAACCGGCGGCGTCGCCCTGATCTTCGGCCCGATCACGGCGGTCTGGTTCCTGGCTATCGGCCTTTCCGGCCTCAACCACATCATCGCCGATCCAGAGATCCTGCTGGCAGTCAGCCCGCATTACATCGTCGCGTTCCTGATCAATTCACCAGACGTCGCCTTCGTGACGATCGGCGCCATCTTCCTCGCCGTCACCGGCGCCGAAGCGCTCTATGCCGACCTCGGCCATTTTGGCCGCAAGCCGATCGTTCTCGCCTGGCTGGCAATCGTGTTCCCTTGCCTGTTGCTGAACTATGCCGGGCAGGGCGCATTCGTGCTGGCGAAAAACGGCGTGGTCGGTCATCCCTTCTTCGAAATGAACGAAGGCTGGACGCTTATCCCGATGGTCGTCCTGGCCACAGCTGCGACCGTTATCGCCAGCCAGGCGGTGATCTCCGGCGCTTTCTCGCTGACCAGGCAAGCGGTGCAGCTCAACATGCTGCCGCGCCTGGAAATCCTGCATACGTCGGAAAGACAGTCCGGCCAGATCTACATGCCGCGCGTCAACATGCTACTGGCGCTGGTGGTGATGCTGCTGGTGGTCGGCTTTGGCGAATCCAGCAAGCTTGCCTCAGCCTACGGCATTTCGGTGACCGGCAACATGCTGGTGACGACGGTGCTGCTCTACGTGATCATGAGCCGCATCTGGAAATGGCAGCTCTGGCTGGCCATCTCCCTGACAGTGGTATTCGCGTTCATCGACATCGGCTTCTTTGCCTCGAACATCGTCAAAGTGTTCGAAGGTGGCTGGGCTTCGCTGGCGGTGGCCTTCACCATTGTGCTGGCGATGTGGACCTGGATCCGCGGCAGCCGCTATTTGTTCGAAAAGACGCGCCGGAACGAGATTCCGCTCGATTTCCTTGCCGGCAATCTGCTGAAGAAGAAGCCGCATCTGGTGTCGGGCACCGCGGTGTTCCTGACCAGCGATCCGCTGAGCGCGCCGACCGCGCTGATGCACAGCCTCAAGCACTACAAGGTGCTGCACGAACAGAATGTCATCCTTTCGGTGGTGACGGCGCCGCAGCCTGTCGTGCCCGACAGCGAGCGCGTCAAGATGGAGACGGTCAATGAACTGTTCATGCGCGTGACGCTGACCTTCGGCTATATGGAGCAGCCCAACATCCCGCGCGCGCTGGCTATCTGCCGCAAGCAGGGCTGGAAGTTCGACATCATGACGACGTCGTTCTTCCTGTCGCGGCGTTCACTCAAGGCATCGCCCAATTCCGGCATGCCGGCCTGGCAGGACAAGCTGTTCATCGGGCTGGCGCGCACGGCGGCAGATGCGACGGAATATTTCCAGATCCCGACCGGACGCGTCGTCGAGATCGGGACGCAGGTGGCTATCTGAACAAACGGCCGTGCCCTTCGAAGGGCACGGCAATTGTCAGGCTCAGCTCACCAGAGCCGCCGTGTTTGCTTCAAGAAATTGCTTCAGCGGCTGCGGCTTCCTGCCGGACAGCGTCTCGACCGCGTCGGTCACCATGCCGATCCGGCCCGAGCGGGTGTTGGTGTCGAAGGAAACGACGATGGGAGCGAAAGCCTCGGGAACGCCGGCTGCCTTCAATCCCTCGGTCAGCGCTTCATCCGAAAGATGGACAACTTCGATCGGTCTGCCGGTAACCTCGGTGACGAGGGCTGCAATCTCGGTGACCGTATAGGCCTGCGGACCGGTCAGCGTGTATGTGGTGCTTTCGGTTGCTCCCGAAGCGAGGCCGGCGGCGATCGCCCCGGCCATGTCGTCGCGCGCGCCATGGGCAATGCGGCCGTCTCCAGCGGATGTGTACCACTGCCCAGAGGCGACGGCGTGCGGCAGCGCCATGAACAGGTTCTCCTGGTACCAGCCGTTGCGGAAGATGGTGTAGGGGATACCGCTCGCCTTGATCGCCTGCTCGGTGCCGTGGTGATCGGGCGCAAACAGCACCGGCGATCCCGGCTCCGGATTGGGCATCGATGTGTAGAGCAGATGCGAAACGCCGGCGCCTTTTGCGGCGGCGACCGCGGTCTCATGTTGCTTCAGGCGCTTGCCCGGAACGGCGAGCTCGTTCGTCGAAATGATCAGAACCCTGTCGGCGCCGGTAAATGCACTGGCCAACGATGCGGTGTCGTCGAAGTCGACCGTCCTGATGGTGACGCCTCGGGCTGCCAGATCGGCCAGATTTTCCGGATTGCGGGTAGCGGCGATGACGCGCTGAGGCGAGACCTTGAGCGTGTCAAGCAGATGATTGATGACGCCGCGGCCAAGCTGGCCGGAGGCGCCGGTGACAAGAAGGGTGTCGGTCATGAAAGGTCCTGACGTTGCGCCGGAGCGGCGGGTTCATATGTTAGTCTCAAAAAGAGACCAGCACTAAAATAGGAATTGACCCATCCTCGTAAAGAAGGCAGTTTTGCGGGAGGTAGGCACACCCAGGGAACCAGCCATGGACGGCAAGATCGTCAATCTGAGATCGAAGCTCGAGATATATAAAGCAGGCAGCGGTGGCGGAAACCTTGCGGATTGCCCGGTTCGCGACGTGATCCAGGGCATAAGCAATAAATGGAGTTCGCTGCTGATGGAGGCCTTGGCCGAGAAGCCGTACCGCTTTGGCGAGTTGCGGCGCCTCGTGCCCGATATTTCACAGCGCATGCTCACCCAGACGTTGCACGATCTGCAGCGCGACGGCTATGTGCATCGCCAGGTGTTTCCGACCAAACCGCCGAGCGTCGAATATAGCCTCACCGATCTCGGGCGCTCGATGTTTGGACCCTTGCATCAGCTGATCCAATGGGCCGAGCTCAATCACGGCGCTGTACGCGAGGCGCGGAAGGTTTTCGATGCTGCCGAAGGCTGAGCCTCCAGGCCGAGACGGCGGCTTGATTTAGCGACAGCGCTGAAGGATTGTCCGGCCTGGGCTGGGTCGGGCAAATGGGCAATTCTCTGGATATCGCGATTGCCGGCGCCGGGCCGGCTGGACTTGCCGCCGCGCTCTATCTCAAGCGCGCCGGACATCGGGTTACCGTTTTCGAGCGCTTCGAGCAGCCAAAGCCGGTCGGCTCCGGGCTGATCCTGCAGCCGACCGGGCTGACGGTACTTGCCGATCTCGGCCTGCTCGATGACATTCTGGCGCTGGGCAGCCGCATAGATCGCCTGCATGGTGCAGACGCCAAGACCGGCCGCACCGTACTCGACGTCCGCTATGATGCCCGGCGGGGCGGTCGTTTCGGGCTGGCGGTGCACCGCACGGCTCTGTTCGGCGTGCTTTTCCGCGCCGTCCGGCGCCAAGCGATCACCATCGAGACAGGTATCGAGCTCGAGACGCTGGAAACCGGCGAACGGGCAACATTGGTCTGCGGCAACGGACGACGGATAGGGCCGTTCGACCTGGTAGTGGATGCCAGTGGTTCGCGCTCCAAACTGCGGCGGTGCGTGAACAATCCGGGCGAACCGCGATCGCTCGCCTATGGCGCGTTCTGGGCATCGCTCGGCTGGCGCGGCGAGGGTTTCGACGAGCACGCGCTGCTGCAGCGCTACGACAGCGCGAGCGTGATGATCGCGTGCTGCCGATCGGCCGGCCCGAGCCCGGTGCCGGGAAGATGGCGGCATTCTTCTGGAGCCTGAAGCCGGCGGATGCCGAGTGCGTATTGGCGGCAGGTCTCGAGGCATGGAAGGCGAGATTGGTCGGGCTGTGGCCTGAATGCGCGGCCTTCATCGACCAGATCGACAGTTTCGAGCAGCTTTCGCTGGCGCGCTATGGGCATCACACGATGAAGACGCCAGCCGGACGGCGATTGGCCGTTATCGGCGATGCGGCTCATTCAACGAGCCCGCAGCTCGGCCAGGGCGCGAACATGGCGCTGCTCGATGCGGCAGCGCTCAACCACGCACTCATAGGAACGGACCGTATCGATACTGCGCTGGAAACCTACGTCCGGGCGCGGCGATGGCATGTGCGGGTCTTCCAGGCGCTGTCGCTGGTGCTGACGCCGTTTTATCAATCGGATTCGAATGTGATGTCGTTCGTTCGCGACAGGCTGGTGGCGACGCTGGCAAAAGTCCCGCCGGCGCCGCAGTTTCTTGCTTCTATGGTCACAGGAACGGTGATCAATCCGTTCAAGCCGATCGGGCTTGCGGAAGCGCTATGGTCGAATCGCCTTGACGGATGATTTCCGAAAGATGCGAACCCTTGGCCTGCAAGAATGCATGGAGGCGCTGCGCATAGTCGGGAGCGACCGCATCCTTTACGGATGGGCGTTCGTGCAATGCCTCGCGCCAGGCCTCGACATGCGGCTTTCCGTCCAGCATGCCGAAATCGCCGATCCGGTCGAAGACGTCGAAATAGCGGAAAATCGGCCCGTAGACCGCATCGACCAGCGAAAAGCGCTCGCCGGCGAACCATGGCCCGGCCGCGCCGTTCGCCAGTTCCACTTCCAGGCGATCGAACATTGCCGACAGAGCCCCGCTTTCGGCGCGGAAGGCGCTTTCGGTCGGCGCTGAATAGAAGCGGCCGATGGCATTGAGGATTGCCGAGCCGAACTCGATCCAGGCGCGATGCCGGCCACGGGCATAGGGGTCGGTGGGATGCAGCGGATTGGGCTGGGTTTCCTCGAGGAATTCGAGGATGATCGCCGATTCGAAGATTACCGTTTCCTGGGCGTCATGCTCAACGCGAAGCAGTGGCACCTTGCCGAGCGGCGATATTGCCTTGAACCAGGCAGGCTTGTTGGCGAGATCGACCGTGATGCGTTCGAACGGCACGCCCTTTTCGCGAAGTGAAATCGCCGCGCGCTGCACATAGGGGCAAAGATGATGGCTGACGAGGATGAGCTTGTCGGTCACCTCACTCTCCCCAGACATAGTTCAAGACGTCGTCCTCGACGCGGGTGGAGAGGAACATCAGGCGGGAGCCCTTCGGCGCCGGGCCTTCGAGGCGATCACCGTTTCCCATGTCGAACGAGGCGCCGTGCCACTGGCAGACGAGCTTGCCGTCCTTGCAGTCGAGCGGGCCACCGAAATGCAGGCAGACGTTGGCGGCGGCGCGGATACGCTCGCCGCTGCGGTAGACATGGACCTCGCGGCCGAAAAACGGAGCGATCAGGCTGCCTGTTTCCGGAATGTCGGCGATCTTGCAGATTTCATGCTTCATCGGAATTGCCTCTCATGATTGATGCGATTGCATCTATATAGATGCATTTGCATCGATCGTCAAGCTTGATGCAATTGCATCTATCGCCTACGATGCAATCATGACCGGGATTCCTTCACCTCCAGCCATCAAGGCCTGGGCCCGCCTGATGCGGGTTTCGCGCCAGTTGGTGGAACGAGCCGAGGACGCGCTGAAGGACAGTGGCCTGCCGCCGCTTGCCTGGTACGACGTCCTGCATGAGCTTGCCGAGGCGGGCGAGGGCGGATTGCGGCCGTTCCAGCTCACCGAGCGCACGCTGTTTGCGCAATACAACATCTCCCGGCTGCTGGCGCGGCTCGAAGCGGACGGGCTGGTCGAGAAGCTTCCCGTTGCCGATGACGGCCGCGGGCAAACAATCCGCGTCACAGACAAGGGACGCGAGACGCGCCGCCGCATGTGGGCTGTCTACGGCCGGTCGATCGCGGAGTTGGTCGGCTCCCGGCTTTCCAATGATGAGCTCGATGGGCTGTCAGCTCTGCTTGGGCGCCTGCGAGATCCGCCCGCCCTGGAGTGACGCGCCCTCATGACGGAGATGGCGCCGATTGGCGAGGTCAGGCACTGCCCAAGAGGAATGCCAGCGTCGCCAGAACGCCAAGCCCGACGCGGACCATATGCAGATTGCCCCATTTGACGATCAATGTCCGACCTTCAGGATTGACGGTGTTCGCGTCCATCGCCTCCAGCAACCTATTTGCCGGCATCACCACCAGCAGCGTCCATGGCCAAGGCAGGATGATCAGCACGGCGCCGACCAGATAAGCGAGATTGCCGGTCAGCCACCACGCGACGAGGCCCAGAATACAGGCGATGACGGCGATCGAGGCCTGCATGGCGGCGCCGCGTTTGTAGGAAGGCTGCCATTCCTGCAGCAATGCCTTGTCATCGAGGCGAAGCCGCGCCGGCTGCTCGGCGACGCTGACGTAGATAGCCGCGCCCGCGAACACTGCGGCAACGGCCAAGGCAAGCAATCCGGCGAGCATGATGCGTGTCTCCCGTGATGCCCCGTATGGAGCGCGCTACAGAAATAAGGGCTTGCGCCGGGTCGGGCAATGCGCCATAAGCCGAACCGTAACGTACGGTACGCCGTCGAGCTCGTATCTGAACTGCGGGTGAGTTTGCGTCCTGAGGAAAGACTGTGTTGCATGCTGTGACCGACATCGACACCAGCGAGGCGCTGACGGAGCGGCAGAAGGACGTGCTCGACGCCGCCCTTCGCCTGCTGGTCGAAGAGGGCGATCAGTTGACCATGACCGCCGTGGCGCGGCGGGCGAGCTGCTCGAAGGAGACGCTCTACAAATGGTTCGGCGATCGCGACGGGCTGTTGACCGCGACGGTACAATGGCAGGCGTCCAAGGTCCGGGTGGTGCCGGTCGACCGCAAGGGGCTCGACCTTGCTTCGCTGGCGGCGAGCCTCGAACGCTTCGCTTCGGACTGGCTCACGGTAATTTCGAGCGACACCTCGATCGCGCTGAACCGGGTGGCGGTCGGCCATGCTAGTTCGGGGAAGGACGATCTCGGCGCCATCGTGCTGGAAAATGGCCGCTTCGCGCTGGCCAGGCGCCTTAAGCCGGTGCTGGAGGCAGGCAAGGAAGCTGGTTTCCTCGAGTTTTCCGACGCTGAGACGGCGTTCCGCACCTTTTTCGGGCTGGTCGCCCGTGACGTGCAGATCCGCCTGCTGCTTGGCGACCGGCTGGAATTGACTGATGCGGCGATCGGCGGCGATGCCGTCCGGGCGACGCAGCAGTTTCTCGCTCTCTACGGGGCAAAAACCGGGCAGCAAGGCCCATAGAGCCGGATGATTTCAGGTCGAATCGACCTGAAATCTGAATCCGGCTCTACACTAAACGATGGAGCATGATGTCGTCCGAAAACCGCTTCACACTTTTCGGCATCATGCTCTGAATTCAAAACGGGAAGGAAGAAAAATGCGTGTCTATTACGATCGCGATGCCGATCTCAACCTGATCAAGGGCAAGAAGGTCGCCATCATCGGCTATGGCAGCCAGGGCAGGGCGCATGCGCTCAACCTCAAGGATTCCGGCGTCAAGGACATCGCCATCGGCCTTAAGGCCGGCTCGGCGACCGCCAAGAAGGTCGAGGCCGACGGGCTCAAGGTGATGAGCGTAGCCGATGCCGCCAAGTGGGCCGACCTGATGATGATGGCGACGCCGGATGAGCTGCAGGCCGACATCTACAAATCCGAGATCGCGCCGAACATCCGCGATGGCGCGGCAATCGCCTTCGCCCACGGCCTCAACGTGCATTTTGGCCTGATCGAGCCTAAAGCCTCCGTCGACGTCGTGATGATCGCGCCGAAGGGACCCGGCCATACGGTGCGCGGCGAATACCAGAAGGGCGGCGGCGTGCCGTGCCTGGTCGCGGTCAACCAGGACGCTTCGGGCAACGCGCTCGACCTGGCGCTTTCCTACGCCTGCGGCGTTGGCGGCGGCCGCTCGGGCATTATCGAGACCAATTTCCGCGAGGAGTGCGAGACCGACCTGTTCGGCGAGCAGGTGGTGCTGTGCGGCGGCCTGGTCGAATTGATCCGCGCCGGCTTCGAGACACTGGTGGAAGCCGGCTACGCGCCGGAAATGGCCTATTTCGAGTGCCTGCACGAGGTCAAGCTGATCGTCGACCTGATCTACGAAGGCGGCATCGCCAACATGAACTATTCGATCTCGAACACCGCCGAATGGGGCGAATACGTCTCGGGCCCGCGCATCATCACCGCCGAAACCAAGGCCGAGATGAAGCGGGTGCTGAAGGATATCCAGACCGGCAAGTTCACCTCGGAATGGATGCAGGAATACCGCGCTGGCATGTCGCGCTTCAAGGGCATCCGCCGCAACAACGACAGCCACCAGATCGAGGAAGTCGGCGCCAAGCTGCGCGCGATGATGCCGTGGATTTCCAAGAACAAGCTGGTCGACAAGGCCAAGAACTGATCGCAATTTCATTGCCGATCAAGAAAGGCCGGCGGAGCGATCCGCCGGCCTTTTCGCATCAAGATTGTGTGGTTTCCAGGCTTCTGGACAGGCGCACTATCCTCATCACCGTGATATGCCTGTGCGGGGCATGGCACAAAAGTGCCAAGGGGGTGAGAGTTGGAACTCAAATTTCTGTTGGTCGGGTTTGCCTGCGCGGTTGCCGGCATGCTCTCTCTCGTCACCTTCTTGAAGTGGTGGGAGGTAAGGGCGGCCAGCCGCTGGTCTCCGACGCCGGGAAAGATCATCTCGTCGCGGGTCGAGGCTCGCGAGGTGACCAGTTCGGGATCCGGTTCGGACAGCAGAGGGTCGACCGAGATGCGCAACTTCCCGGCAATCACCTTCGAATACAAGGTGAACGGCAAGACATTTCGCAGTTCGCACTACAGCGTGCAGGAGAACCTTGGAAACTTTGCGGTGGCGGAAACCCTTGCGAAATTTCCAAACGGGGCCGGCGTAACCGTCTTCTACAATCCGGCCGATCCAGCCAAGGCCGTGATCGAACGCACCATGCCCGATGGCTCCTTCAAGTTCATGGTCCAGCTTTCGGCCGGGCTGGTGGTCGGCGCGCTGGTATTGGTCTTCGCCGTCGGCGGCGTCCTCGAAGCGATCCGGCCGTTTTTGCCCAAGCCGCAGAACCTCGGCGCCGCTGCCCTGCTGCTTTTCATGGGATTGTTTGTCCTGCGCATGGGCTTTGCCCAGAAGTCACTGGCCGAACAGGCGGCCAAATGGCCCATCACGGCAGGACGCATCGATGCCTCGGGTCTGCAGAAATTCGAGACCCGCGACAGGTCCGGAGGCGGCTATCGGCCCTGGCACACAGTCTTCAAATCCCGCATCGTCTACAGCTATAGCGTTGCCGGCCAGCGCTACGCCGCCGATCGCATCGCTTTCGGGGCAAACGTGACGGCTTCGCTGCCGAGCCTCGTCAGCGGTCAATCGCAGCGCTATCTCGAGGGCGACAAGGTCGAGGTCCGCTACGACCCCGCCAATCCGGCTGCAGCGGTTCTCGAATGCAGGGTGAGCGGGCTTTGGCTCCTGTGGGTCTGCGCCGCTGGCTTCCTCGGCGGAGCCGCGCTGCTGGTAGGCGTCATCTGAAGCTGCTGTCCTATGCTGCATATCCAGCGGAGGAAGGCACCTGTCGTCAGCATCTGAGAAGAATTCCGCTGTCGAAGCCAGGCCATGTCAATCTCACCGTCGCCCCGTCGACAACAATATGGATGACGCGGGAGAACGGCTCTTCGGCCGACGGGTTGGATCCGTAGCATTGGCTGGCCCGCGCCACCCAGCCCGTTGGCGTCTTGAGGAACGTTGCGTGTTCGCAGCCGAGAGCAGGGACCGACAGCGCGTCGCGATACAATGTGTAGACAGTCTGGCGTTGAACATCCGCAACGGCGGTACAGTTCGATCTGTTCCCGGACCATGTGCCCACATACTGTTCCGCGGCGAAGGCGTGGCCGCACGAAAATCCTAGGATCGAAATGAGCATCAAGAGATTTCGCATCATCGATTCTTTCTTTTCGACGTGGCCTTGGGCCATGCTAAAGCATCAAACTTCACAATGATGCTGCTCCAAGGGACTTAAATGATCATCCGCAAAGCAGCAGCTATTTTTCTGGGCATGCTGAGCCTGTTGCAAGCAGCGAACGCAACAGAATGTTCGCTCAGCCATGCGACCTATCGCGAGCCGGGTTCGGGAGCGACGATACGGTTCCGGCCAATCAACAACGAGCCGGCCGCGCTGACGACCGAGGTCTTTTCGCTGATCGTGCCCAACACCGACCTTCGTCTGCCGTCGGACATCACCTGGACCAATGGCAAGTACTCGTTTCCTGTGGGCACGATCCGGCACACCTGCACCGACGACGATCGTGAGGCGGGTCTCGAGGACGGCACCGGGCTGTGCAGAGTGTGGGATGGGCAGGTCTATGCGTTCAATGCAGGCGGTGCCGAGCAGTTGAGCTCCCGCGAAGCCTCGCCGGCACCGGCAGGGTTGCTGTTGCCTGACTTCGGCGCGATTTTTACCGAATGGCCCGATTTCGCCAATGCCAATCCCGATGGTTCAGCCTGGGATGCCTTTACCTTGTCGGGTTGCAGCGATGAATAGCAAGAGACTGCCGGCCTACGTCTGCGCCCTGCCGGTCCTTATGGCCATGGCCACCGGGGCTCGTGCCGACCAAAGCAAGCCGTCGCGTCCCCCTATCGACAAATGCAGCTGGGAACGGCTGGCGGACAAGGATGTCGGGCTGGCTGCCTGGGTGCAGCGGTGCGATTTCGGTTTTCGCCAGATTCATTTCGAGCTTGGCGGCAATGCTCTTGCCATCAAATACAGCGACGGCGGGCCAGCCGATCCCGTCGTCGAAGTCTTCGATATACTGCCGGGCGAGGCCGCCGACGCTGCGTTGCAGCGCGTTTTTACGCAGAAGACCGAGAAAGCCATCAGCACACGTTGCGTGCTCACGCCTTACACCGAAGGGGCGACGCCCGCGCGCATCCTCCGGTATGTTTTCAGTCCCGATGCCGCCTATCGTGAGGAATTGAAGACCGTCGCCAACCCTGACGAGGTCGGCGAACCGCCTTGCGGCGAATGGGGCGAAGCCCCGGACGGCATTCAGTATTTCGAGGTGCAATCACCCGACCTGCGAAAGCTTCTATTCGTTCGCGTCGGCCAGGAAGAGCCGCTGTTTGACGAGCAGACACTGCAAGTCCTGCCACCCGGGTAACGCCGGGATCTCAGCCGTAGTGCCAACTGGGCTTTGGTTCGGTGCCGGTGAACATCACCCCAATTCGATCCTCGCGGCGCCAGCGGACCACGGCCTTGTAGGCAATTCCGTCGGTCGGAACATAGAGCAGGAACTCATCGGGCACGCGCGCGTCGATCGAGACCTTCAATTCGGCGCCGCCGGCATGCATGTTGCGCAGCGTGCATGTGACCTCGGAGTTGGTCATGCTGGTCAGGATCGTCGCGCCCTTGAAGACGCGCTGCCGGCGTTTGTCCCTCTGTTCGTCCTCGGCCATTGCACGCAATCCAGCCATCTTCGCGTCTCGGCGTTCTGATCGGGAGGACTATTAGACCGGCCTGATAAAAATAACGTTATCACCAGTGAGACTGGCGATTTTCGAGATTCCTGGCGGGAAGAAAAAGGCGCCGCGAAGCACGGCGCCGAATGATGCTTGTTGTCGGCCTGCTCAGCTATAGGGCGAATAGCATTGCTGGCGCGGCCCATTATAGGGCTGGAAGGTGTTGTCCCAGGCGCGGTACGACCGGTAGCGATTGTAACACCATTGGACATGTGCACTGGAAAGCCGCCCTGCGCGATAGTAGCGGCGCGGTGGCGGCGCGTCGTAGTAGTTGTTGTTGTTGTACAGGCTGCCAAGGCCGAGCCCCAGGCCCAAGCCAAGAATCGCGGCACCCGCACTATCATCATAGTAGCCGCCGCGGTAATGGCGGCGATGGTGGCGCCAACGCCAGCTGTCGTCCCAGCCGCCATTGTCCCAGTGTCTCGAGAAATGACGGCCGCGGAAATTGTGGGACCGCCATCTCCAATCGTCGCCGCCGTGCCATTGCCGGAAGCCGTGGTTGCGCCATCGCCAGATCTGCCTGTCGTTGCCGCCTGCCCAATCTTCACGAATTTGCACGATGTCGGCGGCATTGCCCGCCACCGGCAGCAGGGGTTTGGGCATCGGCCCGGCAAGCGAGGGGACCGAGAGGCCGGCTATCAGACCGAGGGCCATGAGCCCGGATCCGACGGAAGATAAAAAGAGCGGTTTCATCGCACTCTCCGAAGATTCAGGCCCCACGCCCAGAATACCCCGGGGAAGGGCCTATTGATGGAACTTTCCATCTGAACGGAAGATGAACAAAAAGGTTCCGTCAACCATGGCGAGCGCGCGATCAATCAGAGCCGGTTTCGGCACCCTTGTTTTCGGGCGCGCTTGCGGGCAAAGGTCAAAGCCATGTCGCTGCGCCTTGCCACCTTCAACGTCGAAAACCTGATGAACAGGTTTGATTATTCCGGATACCGCAATCAGCTCAACGAAGATCGCACGCTGGCGCTTTTCGACATCCAGAGCGAGGCCGAATACAAGATGCTCGAGCAGGCGCGGGCGATCGCGCAGTCTGACGACACGCGGCAGTTGACGGCACTGGCGATCGCGGCCACCCGCGCCGACATCATCTGCATGCAGGAGGTCGACAATATCGAGGCGCTGAGGGCCTTCGAATATGGCTATCTATTCAAGATGGTGGGGCAAGGCTACCGGCAGAAATACACCACCGCCGGCAATGATTCGCGCGGCATCGACGTCGCCGTGATGATGCGCAACGAGACCGCGCAGGGCCAGCCGATCGAATTCGTGCGCATGACCAGCTACGCCTATGTCACGTTCGAGCAATTCGGGCTGCACACGGCGGAATTGGCAGCACTTGGACATCAGGCCAATGAGCGCATCTTCCGGCGCGACTGCCTGGAAATCGATCTGACGGTGGCTGGAGCGCCGTTGACGCTCTATCTCGTGCATTTCAAATCGATGGGCTCTCCCCGCAACGGCCTCGACGGCCGTGAAGCAACAATGCCGCTGCGCATCGCCGAGGCGCAAGCGGTGCGCCGGATCATCGAGGAGCGCTTCGGCAAGGACCATGCCGCCGACAAGCGCTGGGCAATCTGCGGCGACATGAACGACTACCGGCAGCGCGTGAAGATTACCGGCGATGCCGTCGACGGCTATCGCTTCGAGGTCATCGACGAGACCCGGTCCTGCATCGACGTGCTCACTGCCGGCGGTTTTTGCGAAAACGCGGTCGAGCGGCGGCCGGAAATGGACCGCTGGACTTTCTATCACACACGCGGACCGGAAGAGCGGCATCTCTGCCAGCTCGACTACATCCTTTTGTCGAGGGCGCTAGCCAGGCAGAACGCCACCGCCGTTCCCGATATCATCCGCAATGGCCAGCCCTGGCGGACCATATTTCCGGCGGGCCAGGAGGTCGAGCGCTTCCCACGCGCCGGGTGGGACCGGCCGAAGGCATCCGACCATTGCCCGGTAGCAATTGCCCTCGACATGGCGTGAGACCGGCGTGAGTTTCGACCTGCCGCGCAACGTCATCCTGCCGGTCGATGCCATCGATGTCAGGCTCGATCCCGGCCCGCATCCGTTCGAGCGCGACAATGCCGAGGCGATCGCGGTGAACTGGCGGCGTGAGACCGCAGCCAGGCCGGCGCTTTTCGACGGCACCGTGGTGCTGCTTTCCGCGCTCAGCTATCGCGACAATCGCCTCGTCGGCCGCTGCCATGCGGTGCGTTATTCGACCTTCATGCTTTGGCGCGGCAATCGGCAGGTGGCCGGGGCCGAGCATGCCTATGCGCATGCCATGCTGGTCGCCGGCGACAATGCGCTGGTGGCGATCCGAATGGCGCCGCATACGGTCAATGCCGGGCGCATCTACTTCGCCGCCGGTTCGTTCGAGCCAACCGATTTCCGCGACGGCCTTGTCGACGTCGACTTCAACATGATCCGCGAGGTGCGCGAAGAGACTGGCCTCGATCTGTCGGGCGCGACACGCGGCAGGCGCCATTACGCCCTGTCGACGACAAGCGGCACGGTGATCTTTCGCCGCTACCGCGAGAGGGCCTCCGCCGACGACCTGGCACAGCGGATCAGCGCTTTCGTCGCCACCGAGGCAGAGCCAGAAATCGAAGGCCCGGTGATCATCCGCAATGCAGCCGACCTGCCGGACGGGTTGATGCCGCATATGAGACCGCTGATCGAATGGCACTTTGCGCGGGGCCAGGATTAGGTCAGCCGTTTCCGCAACCTGCTCACTCATGCCTCAGCGCGTCAATCGGGTTGAGCCGTGCGCCGCGCAGCGCCGGGAAGAAGCCGAACACCATGCCGATCAGCGCGGAGAAGCCGACCGCAAGAAGGATCACCGCCGGGCTTGGCGCAAACGGGATCGTCAGCGTCACCGAGGCGAGGCCGGCCAGCGCCAGGCCGATCAGGATGCCGATGACGCCGCCAAGCAGCGACAGCACCGTCGCCTCGACCAGGAACTGGATGAGGATGTGCTTTTCATGGGCGCCGATAGCGAGCCTGATGCCGATCTCGCGCGTGCGTTCGGTTACCGACACCAGCATGATGTTCATGATGCCGATGCCGCCGACGAGCAGGCTGACGCCGGCCACGGCACCGAGCATGCCAGTCATGGTGGTGGTCGCGCTGGCCATGGCATCGGCGATTTGGGTCATGTCGCGGATCGAGAAATCATCGTCACGGTCGGGCGTGATGCGGCGCGTGTCGCGCAAGATGTCCTCGACGCGCGTCTGCAGCACCGTGGTTGGCGTGCGGTCGTCGGCGGCGACATAGATCGATTCGATGTCGCGATTGCCGGCAATGCGACGCTGATAGGCGGCGAGCGGCATCAGCACGACATTGTCCTGGTCCTGGCCGAAACCGGTATAGCCCTTCGGTTCGAGCAAGCCGATGATCTTGCAGGAGGTGCGATTGACGCGGATGATCTCGCCTTCGGGATCGCCGGCACCGAAGAACTGCTGGCGCACCGTCTCGCCGATGAGGCAGACGCCGGTGCCCGAGCGGGTTTCCGAATCGCTGAACGGGCGGCCGGAAACCAGCTTCCAGTCGCGGGCATCGAGATAGGCGCTGTCGGTGCCGGTGACGCCCGAAGTCAGGCTTTCGGTGCCGAAAATGACGCGTACCTGCTTTTGCGAGGCCGGCGAGATGGCGCGCGCGCCGTCCAGATGCGCGGCAAGCGCTGCAAGATCCTTGTCGCCCAGCGCTCGGACCACCTGATCGAGCCCTCCCGGGCCGCCGGGCCCGGCAGGGCGGCCGGAACGGATGACGAGCAGATTGCTGCCGAGCTTGGAAATATCGGACTTGACCTTCTCGGTGGTGCCCGAGCCGATGGTCAGCATGGCGATGACGGCGGCGACGCCGATGACGATGCCGAGCAGCGTCAGGAACGAGCGCAGCACGTTGCGGCGGATGGAGCGGAGCGAGAGGCGAACGGTTTCCCAGATCATGGCTAGGCCATCTCCAGATTGGCTGTGTCGGAGGCGACATGGCCATCGAGGAAACGGATCGTGCGCTGCGCATAGCCGGCAACATCGGCTTCGTGCGTGACCATGGCGATGGTCAGGCCGAGATCGCTGTTCAGCTGCGTCAGGAGCTCCATGATCTCGTGCGTGCGGGCGGTGTCGAGATTGCCGGTCGGTTCGTCGGCGACGAGCAGCGTCGGCCTGGTGACGATGGCGCGGGCGATCGCCACGCGCTGCTGCTGGCCGCCGGACAGCTCGGCCGGCGTATGATGCTCGCGGCCGACAAGGCCGACCTCGGCAAGTGCCTGCATGGCAAGGCCGCGACGCTCGCGGGCACCGACGCCGCGATAGATCAGCGGCAGTTCGACATTCTCCGCGGCCGTAGTGCGCGGCAAGAGATTATAGCCCTGGAAGACGAAGCCGACATAGAGATTGCGCAGCTGAGCGCGGCGGTTGCGGTCGAGACGGCCGGCGTCGATGCCTTCGAAGCTGTAGGTCCCGGCGGTCGGCGTGTCGAGGCAGCCAATGATGTTCATGGCCGTCGATTTGCCAGAACCGGACGGGCCCATGATGGCGACGAATTCGCCGCGCCTGATGGCGAGGTCGACGCCGGCCAGCGCATGCACTTGGGCTTCGCCCTGGCCATAGCTTTTCCAGACCTTGTCGAAGCCGATGAGGGTCGCGCCCGATGCCACGATCAGCTCCGCTGCTGCGAGGCGGTAATGACTTGTGCGCCTTCCTCCAGGCCGGAGACGATCTCGGTCAGTTCGCCATCTGTCGAGCCGACCCTGACGTTGACCGGATGCGGCCGCCCATTCTCCAGCACGTAGAGCGTGCGCGAGCCGTCGGTGGGCTTCGTCGCCGCCTGGCGCTGGCGGTTGCCGCCGGGGCGTCCCATGCGGCCGGTGAACAGGTCGGTGAGGCTCCAGCCGCGCTCCGCCGTCTGCGCCGGCCGGTAGCGGAAGGCGATCGATGGCACCGTGAGCACGTTCTTGGCCTGCTTGGTGACGACCGAGACGGTGGCAGTCATGCCGGGCCGCAACAGAAGCTCGCTATTGTCGACGTCCAGCCTTGCATCGTAAGTGACGACGCCGTCGGTGGTGACCGAGGCATAGGAGATGTCGCGGATCTCGGCGTCGAATGGCCGTTCAGGGAAGGCATCGACGGTGAAGCGCGCATGCTGGCCAGGTTTGACGGCGCCGATGTCGGCCTCGTCGACTGCAGCCTTCAGCTCCATGTTCTTCAGATCGGCGGCGATGACGAACAGCACCGGCGCCTGCAGCGACGAGGCGACCGTCTGGCCGGGATCGACCGAGCGCGTCAATATGATGCCGTCGATCGGAGCGTAGATGGTGCTCTTGGCAAGATCCGTCTGCTGCGCCTTGAGATCGGCATTGGCCATGGCGAGGTTGGCTTTGGCGATATCGATCGCTGCCTTCGAGCGGTCGCGCGTGGCGGTTGCCGCTTCGAGCGACTGGTCCGTCGCCATGCCGCGCTTGGTCAGTTGCGCCGCGCGCACCAGCGCCTTTTCGTTTTCGGCCAGGGTCACGGTGGCGTCCTCGACGCTCGCCGCCGCTGCCTTGGCCGAGGCCTGGGCGCGCTCGATCTGCACCTCCAGCTTGGCAGTGTCGAGCGCGGCCAGCACATCGCCCTTCTTCACCAGTTGGTTCTCGTTGACCGAGACCGAGCGGACGACGCCGGAGAGTTCGCTGGAAATATCGACCTGGGTGAGGGGCTGCAGCGTGCCGGTAGCCGAAACCGCGACGGTAAGGTCGGCCATGGCGGCCAGTGTCGTGGTATACTCGATCTTGGCGGGCGAGCCCGCATAGCACTGGTAGCCGACGACACTCGCGGCGACGGCAAGCAGTGCGAACACTGCGTAAAACCAACCGCGGCGGCGTTTTGTCTTCAGGCCCTGGTGGTCGAGCCCGAGCGCCGTCTCGATGGCGGAAGCGGATTCCGTCTTTGGCAGATTGACAATCTGGTCCACGCCGGACCCCTATGTTCAGTGATATCCCATCAGTGCACAAATCAGGCCTTAAGGTCCAAAATTCAAATTAAATTTCGCTCATGTTGGGAATGAGGCAGAGGACTTACTGAGATGCAGCCGCGGAATTACTTGCTTTACGACGTATTCACCACCAACCGGCTGGCCGGCAATCCGCTGGCCGTGGTGCTCGACTGTGACGGGCTGGACGTTGCGGCGATGCAGGCGGTGGCGCGCGAGTTCAACCTGTCCGAAACCGTCTTCGTGCTGCCGCCGGACAACCCGAAGCACCGGGCCCGCATCCGTATATTCACGCCCGACTATGAAATGCCGTTCGCCGGCCACCCAACCGTCGGCTCGGCGATAGCGCTCGCCGAATTGGTGGGAGAGGCCGCCGGCATCTTCGTGCTCGAGGAGAATATCGGCCCCGTGCGCTGCGCTGTCAGCAAGCACGACGGCTCGACCTTTGCCGAGTTCGACCTGGCGAAACTGCCGGCGCAGCTGGAATTGTCGGCCGACCCCGAGGCGATCGGCGCGGCCCTTGGCCTTGGGCCGCACGAGATCGGCTTCGAGAACCACCGCGTTTCATTCTGGTCGGCTGGAGTGCCTTACGTGACCATCCCCGTCGCCAATCTGGAGGCGGCTGCCCGGATCAGGCTGGACAACCAGGCGTGGTCGGAGCTCGCACCGCGCAAAAGCGAATGGGCCTTCGCCAGCCCCTACATCTATTGCCGCGAGACGGTGCACCACGACAGTGCCTTCCATGTCCGCATGATGGTGCCCGGCAATCCGTCCTACGAAGACCCGGCGACCGGCTCGGCGGCGGCCGCGTTCGCCGGCGCGATCATGCATTTCGACGGCCCGACCGACGGCGTTTCACAGCTGTGGATCGAGCAGGGGCTGGAGATGGGCCGGCCTTCGCGCATTCGCCTCGAACTGAATGTCGAAGGTGGCAAACTGACCGCCGCCCGCATCGGCGGCCATGCGGTCAAGGTGGCGGAAGGCAGGCTTTTTGTTTGACGGGCGAGGCACTTCGGCGATTTGTCGGGAAATGAATCCCACGGGGCTGGACATGGCGGATGACGGCGGCTATATGCCCGCCAACGCCGGTTTTACCGGCCGAGTGGGTGCGTAGCTCAGTTGGTAGAGCAGCTGACTCTTAATCAGCGGGTCCACAGTTCAATCCTGTGCGCACCCACCAAAAATCTTCAGGATTTGGTGGAAAGACCCTACAGCGGGATGTTTTGCGGCCGTCCGGTGGCCGCATTCACTCGAGTGCTATTGGATAGTTGGCCGCAGATAGCTGAGGATCGCTCGCGTTATGGCGAGCACGCCATCGACGGCTTCGAAGCTTGTGTTGCTCTTGCCGACGATCCATTCGAGTTCAGGGGCTTTGGGCAGACGAAGCTCGCGACATAGCAGCCATCCAGAAAGCCAAAAGAGGTCCAATGATCTCGGATCTCCATCCGAATAATAAGGAAATTGGAAAAACAACCTTATAGGGCCGCCATATCCAAGCTTGAATTTGACATTCAATGTAACATCGTGACCAAATCTGTCTTCAAAAGTTCCACTAAAACTAAGATCCCTGGCATCGTAGTTATGCCATTGGCTGGCCAATCCCATGGAACCCCATGCCCCCAGGGTGTGGGCTTTTAGCTCCTTGCGGTTCGGGAATTGTGCCTCTTCAGGATCATAGTGAGTGGGCAGATCGATGTAGTCCGTCTCAGTTCTCCACTCCTCCGCCGCATTGCGAAGATCTTCAAAAGTCTGAACGACTTTCGGATTTGTCTTCTCGCCAGCGCAGATTGAAATCCGCCACTGAGAAATCATCTCACACAGTTCCTCGACTGTATGGCCTGATCGCTCTGCCCAATCCTCCGTTGCCAGTATCCACGGCGAATTGTATTTCAGCCCGGCAAAAGCGCCGCTCTTGCTATCGAAATCTCCGATGATCCGAGAAAGAACATCGCGAAGTCCCTGTTTGGGGTCTCCGAAGATCTGTGAGGGTTTGTTCATCAACGCGATCCGCGTTTGGGTCGGCCTTACTTCTCCGAAACACCAGCCTCGGCAAAACTTGCCATGCGGGCATGGCACTCCAATGCCGAGCGGACGATGTTGACCGCCAGGCAGGCGCCGGAGCCTTCGCCGAGACGCATGCCGAGATCGAGCAGGGGCGGCAGGCCGAGCGCCTCCAACAGGCGGCGGTGGCCGGACTCGGCCGATACGTGAGCGGCCAGTGTGTGCGCGAGGCCGGCAGAATGCAATCTCGCCAGTGGTGCCGCGGCGGCGGTGCAGACGAAGCCGTCGAGCAGCACCGGCACGCCGAGATGCCGTGCCGCCAGTGTTGCGCCCAAAATCGCCGCAAGCTCGCGCCCGCCTAGGGCTGCCGCTACCTTCAGCGGATCGGCAAGCGCCGTGGCGTGGCGCTTCAGGCCGGCCTCGATGGCGACGATCTTGCGCACGAGGCCGGCGTCGTCGACGCCGGTGCCGCGTCCTGTCCATCTTTCTGCGCCGCCACCGAACAGAGCGGTCGAGATGGCTGCCGCCGGCGTGGTGTTGCCGATACCCATTTCGCCGAAGCAGACAAGGTCGAGTTCCCTGCTGATCGCGTCGTAGCCTGCCGAGACGGCGGCGAGGAAGGCCTCGTCGTCCATTGCCGGCTCTTGGGTGAAATCGCCGGTCGGACGGTCGAGGTCGAGCGGGATGACGTCCAGCTCCGCGCCGGCGATGCGGGCAAGCTGGTTGATGGCGGCGCCGCCGCCGGCGAAATTCGCCACCATCTGCACGGTGACCTCCGAGGGGAAGGCCGACACGCCTTGCGCGGTGACGCCGTGGTTGCCGGCGAAGACGAAGACCTTGACGCGGTCGAGCTTTGGCATGTCGCGGCCCTGCCAGCGCGCCAGCCAGGCGGCTGTTGCCTCCAGCCGGCCGAGGCTGCCTTGCGGCTTGGTCAGCGTGTCCTGGCGGCGGGCGACGGCATTGGCCGCGGCGTCGCTGCCACTGGGCAGGTCGAGGCATGCGGCGCGCAGTTCATCGAGTGATTTGAAAGGCATGGGGGCGAAATCTCCGAAACAGAGTCAAGAAAAGGAAACGGAAGCGACGAGCAGGATTGTGATCTCGCCCAGCTGCTGGAGGGCGCCGACGGTGTCGCCGGTCTGGCCGCCGATCTGGTTGAGGCACAGCGCCCGAAAGGCGGCGAGTAGTGGCCCAAGCAGGATGAGTGCTGCGAAGGCGGCGCCTACCCCAAGCGCCAGCAGCGCGGCCGCACCGAGCACAGCACCGGCTATAGTGGTTTCGGCCGTGACTGTGCCTGCATCAACCGAGAGGCCGTCGGCGCGGGCCGGTGGCAGTAGGTACATGAAGGCGCCGAGCAGCCCGCGCGACGCGGCATGCGCGGCAATGAGGGCCCAAAGGACATGAGCCGGGCCGGCGAATCCAGAGAGCACGCTCCAGCGGATCAGCAGCGAGATGCCGAGGGCGCAGGCGCCGTAGGCACCGATGCGGCTGTCGCGCATGATCTCCAGTTTCCTGTCGCGCGTCTTGCCGCCGCCAAAGCCGTCCGTGACGTCCGAAAGCCCGTCTTCATGCAGGCAGCCGGTGGCAAGCAAGATTGCGGCAAGGGTCAACGCTGCAGCAGGACCCTCGGCAAGGCCGAGCCTCGTCCCGACGGCGTACACCAGCGCACCGGCCAGAGCGACGGCGAGACCGGCGACCGGTGCCGCCCAGATCGCAGCGGCAAGGCTGCGGCCACGGAAGTCGGCTCTCGGCAGCGGTAGCCGGGTGAAGAAGACGAGGCAAAGCGCGATGTCTTCGAGAATTTGCTGTTGCGACGCCTTCATGCGCCCCTCGCAATGGCATGGAAGAACGTGCCGCTGACATTTTCGCGCCGGTAGCCAGAGGCGCCGAGCGGGTTGCCTTGTCCGTCGGCGAGATCGGCCAGGGGCTCGTCATTGCCGGTCGCAACCATCTGCGCGTAGTGGAATTCATGGCCGCGGATCAGCGTGCCTTGGCTGCCGAGCGGACACCCGGACCGCAGCCGCGCCTCGCGGTAGCCGAGATTCATCTTGCGCTTGGCGAAGCTGGTCGAATGGCCGAGCAGGCCAAGCATCCGGTGCGTCTCGCCCGATGCGTCCTCGAGCGCCTCGCCGAGCACCATGAAGCCGCCGCACTCACCATGCACCGGCCGCGTGGCAGCGAACTGCGCCATGCCGGCCCTGAAATTCGCCGCGGCCGCGAGGCGGCCGGCGTGCAGCTCGGGATAGCCGCCGGGCAGCCAGCAGACATCGCAATTGTCGCCAGGCGCCTCATCGGCGAGCGGCGAGAACGGAACGATCTCGGCGCCGGCCTTGCGCCAATGCATGGCGACATGCGGATAGAGGAAGGTGAAGGCGGCGTCCTCGGCGAGTGCAATGCGCTGGCCGGGGGGCGGCAGCGCGTCGCCGAAATTGCCGGGCGCCGGCGTGAATGGCGCCGCCAGCGCCATAATCGCGTCGAGGTCGAGCGAGCGCTCGACCATGTCGGCCAGCCGGTCGAGATGCGCCATCAGATTCTCATATTCGCCGGCCTGGACGAGGCCGAGATGGCGCTCGGGCAGGTTGAGCGAGGGATCGCGCAGGATGGCGCCGACGGCAGGCAGGCCGAGTGCCTCGATGGCATCGCCGCATAGCCGGCGGTGGCGCTCGCTGCCCAGCCGGTTGAGCACGACGCCGGCCATGCGTACATCCGGGTCATAGGTGGCAAATCCCTTGGCGACGGCCGCTGCCGTGGTCGATTGGCCGGAGACATCGAGCACCAGCAGCACCGGCAGCCCGTAGAGCCGGGCAAGGTCGGCAGCCGAGCCGGACCGTCCTGGAGCAGCCGGAATCCCGTCGAACAGGCCCATGGCGCTTTCGAGGAAGATAAAATCGGCATCTTCGGTCGCTTCGCCGGCCAGTGCGTTGAGCAGGGCGGGCGGCATTGCCCAGCTGTCGAGATTGACGCCGGACAGGCCAGTGGCTGCGGTGTGGAAGCCGGGATCGATATAATCCGGGCCGGATTTGGCGCCGCGCACTTTCAGGCCGCGCCGGGCGAGCGCGCGCAAGATGCCGATGGTGACACTGGTCTTGCCCGAGCCCGAGCGCGGCGCGCCAATGATGATGGCGCGGGTCATGGCTCGCCCGCCAGTGCCGCGCGCATGCCGACGATGCCGCCGACGACGATCAGCGCCGGCGAGGTCAAGCCGGCTGCCGCCGCTTCCTCGGCAATTGTGACGAGCGTGGCGACGACGATACGCTCCTGCGGCGTCGTCGCGGCAACGATAACCGCGGCGGGCGTCGAAGATGGCAGGCCGCCCTCGAGCAGCGAGGCGGCGATCAGCGGCAGGTTGGCCATGCCCATGTAGATGACCACCGGCTGGCCGGTGCGGGCGATTGCCGCCCAGTCGAGATCATCATCGGTGCCGGCGGCATGGCCGGTCGCCAGGATCAGCGCCTTGTTGATGCCGCGCATGGTGCCGGGAATGCCGGTCGCGGCCAGCGCGCTGAGGCCGGACGTCAGGCCAGGCAGGATGCGGAACGGGATAGTTTCCCCGGCCAGCGCCAGCGCCTCTTCGCCGCCACGCCCGAAAATATAGGGGTCGCCGCCCTTCAGCCTGACGACGCGCCGGCCCGCGCGCGCCAGCCGGACCAGCAAGGCGGTGATGTCGTCCTGCTTCATCGAGGGCTTGCCGCCGCGCTTGCCGGCATAGAACAGTTGCGCGCCCTCGGCGACGGCGACGACTTCCGGCGAGACCAGCGCGTCATAAACCAGCGCGTCGCACTGTCCGAGGGCGGCCAGCACTTCCAGCGTCAGGCAGCCGGGATCGCCGGGACCGGCGCCGGCCAGCCAGACATGACCGGGCTCCAGCTGGCGCGGCTTGAAGTTCAGCCGGGTGAGCGCCTGCTCGACCGTAGTGTTTCTGGTGCTGCCGCTCACAATCCGTCCCGTCCGCGAAAGCGCCGCTGGTAATGCGCGTCGTACAGTGAACTTTCGCCAAAGCCCTCCGCCGCCAGCGAGCGGCCGACGAAGATGATTGCCGTGCGCTCCATTGGATCGGCGGCCAATTGCGCCTCAATTGTCGCCAGCGTGCCGGTCAGCACGCGTTCATCCGGCCAGGAGGCGCGGAAGACGACCGCGACCGGGCAGTCGGCGCCGTAATGCGGCGTCAGCTCGGCGACGACGCGATCGACGGCATGAACGGCGAGGTGGATGGCGAGCGTGGCGCCGGTGCGGCCGAACCCGGCCAGGGTTTCGCCGGGCGGCATTTTCGAGGCGCGGCCGGAGATGCGGGTCAGCACCAGGCTTTGCGCGACTTCTGGAATGGTCAGCTCGCGGCGCAGCGCTGCCGCCGCAGCGGCGAAGGACGGCACGCCAGGCGTCAGCGTGTAAGGGATGCCGTGCTTTTCCAACCGGCGGATCTGTTCGGCAACGGCGCTCCAGACCGAAAGATCGCCGGAATGCAGGCGGGCGACGTCATGGCCGGCCGCGTGGGCCGCCAGATATTCGGCCTCGATCTCGTCGAGCGACATCGGCGCGGTGTCGATCAACTGCGTTCCGGGCGCGCAGTGCTGCAACAGCTCCGGCGCAACGATCGATCCCGCATAGAGGCAGACGGGACAACTGCCGAGCAGGCGGCTGCCGCGCAAGGTGATCAGGTCGGCGGCACCCGGACCGGCGCCGATGAAATGGACGGTCATGCCGCATCTCCGCTGATGGCGATGGCGCAGGTGACAGCACCGAGCACGGTGCGCGGCCCGAGCAGTTTTGCGCCTTTGCCGGCGGCGGCAAGCGCCGAGGCTTCGGAAACCGACGGCGTGCCGGCATGCTCCTGCGACAGGTCGGAACGGCTGGTCGTAGATGCAGCTTTGAGTTCGTCCTGCTCGACAACGATTACCGGAAGGCGGAGTTCGCGTCCGGCGGCGAAGATTGCCGCTTCATCCTGCTTGAGAGACGCGGTCGCGAGGGCCGAAAGCGCGGGCAGGGCAAGCCCGTGCGCCTCAAGTGCGGTTTCTACCGCAGCAAGCACGTCGCGTGCGCTGACGCCTTTGCGGCTGCCGATGCCCGCGACCATCATGGCTTGACCCAGCTCCATTGGGTGACCGGCATAGCCGGCCGCCAGGCCTGCATCGAACCGACCGGGGAAGCACGGGATATCGCGATGCGGGTGAGCTCGCCGCCGAGCGCAGTGTGACGGGAAAGCAGTAGCGCCTCCATCTCCAGGGTCACCGCATTGGCAACGAGGCGGCCGCCGTCAGGCAAGGCATCGATGGCTCCTTCCAGCACGCCGGCATCGCTGCCGCCGCCGCCGATGAAGATCGCCGCCGGCGTTTGCAGCCCGGCAAGAGCTTGCGGTGCCGAACCTTCGACGACGGCGAGACCGGGAACGCCGCAAGCCGCGGCGTTGCGTCGGATGCGGGTGGCGCGGGCCGGATCGGCCTCAACGGCGATGGCGCGCATGGAAGGATGGGCCAGCATCCATTCGATGCCAATGGAGCCCGAGCCGGCGCCGATGTCCCACAACAGTTCGCCGCGCCTTGGCGCGAGAGCGGACAGGGTGACGGCACGCACTTCGCGCTTGGTGATCTGGCCGTCATGCTCGAACAAATGATCGGCAAGTCCCGCTGTCAGCGGCAGGATGCGTGCTTGCGAAGTCGATTCAACTTCGATCGCCAGCACGTTGAGCGGATTGATCTTTGCGAGGTCGAAGGTGCCGGCGCTCGCCGAGCGCAGCCGTTCGTTCGGGCCGCCGAGCGCCTCCAGGACGGTCAGCCGCGAAGCGCCGAAGCCGAGCTCTGTCAGCAGACCGGCAATCGCTCCCGGTGCGTCGCTGTCCGAGGTCAGCGCGAGAATGCGGGTGCAAGGATGTAGCAACGGCCGGATCAGATCGAGCGAGCGGCCATGCAGCGAAATGGTCTCGATATCCTGCAGCCCCCAGCCCAGGCGTGCGGCGGCCAGTGAGAAGGCCGAGGGTGCGGGGATCACCCGCATATCCTCCGCCGCGACCTTGCGGGCGAGGGTGACGCCGACACCGTGGTAGAAGGGATCGCCGGAGGCCAGCACGCAGACGCGTCTGCCGGAGAGCGCCAGCACGTCGCGCATTTCGGCATCGAAAGGCGTCGGCCAGGTGCGCGCTTCGCCTTTGGCGAGCGACGCGACGAGGGCAAGGTGGCGCTTGCCGCCGAAGACGAATTCGGCCTCCGCGATCAACCGCTTGGCCTCGTCGCCGAGACCCGCTACACCGTCCTCGCCGATGCCGATGATCGTGAGCCATTTTGGAGTGAGCACGGCGACGCGCGGACCTTCAGCAGGCATGATGACCCACCGCATTCTGATCCTCGGCGGAACCACCGAAGCCCGGCAACTGGCCGGAAAGCTGGCCGCGCGCGCGGATACTTCGGTCACGCTGTCGCTGGCCGGCCGCACCGAAAGCCCGGTCGCGCAAGGGGTGCCGGTGCGGGTCGGCGGCTTCGGCGGTGCCGGCGGGCTGGCGGCGTATCTCCGCCAGAACCAGATCGACCTGCTGATCGACGCCACACACCCCTATGCGGCGCAAATCTCCGCCAATGGTGCGGAAGCGGCGCGCATGACCGGCGTGACTATTGTTGCGCTCAGGCGTCCGGGCTGGGACCCAGCCGAAGGTGACCGCTGGATGTTGGTCGATCGTGTTGCCAGCGCGGTGACGGCTCTGGGATCGATGCCGCGCCGCGTGTTCCTGGCGCTCGGACGGCAGGAGGTTGCTGCCTTCGAGGCAGCTCCCCAGCATCATTATCTCATCCGCAGCGTCGACCCGGTCGAGCCAAGGCTCGCTGTGCCCGACGCGACCTATCTCTTGGCGCGGGGGCCGTTTCATGAGGCCGATGAGCGCGCGCTGCTCGAAAGCCGTGGCATCGAAGTCGTTGTTTCCAAAAACAGCGGCGGCGAGGCGACCTACGGCAAGATCGCGGCGGCGCGAGCGCTGGGAATCGAGGTTGTGATGATCCGCAGGCCGGCGCTGCCGGACGTCGCGTCGGCCGAGACCGTCGATGCACTTGCCGCGATGGTCGATCATTTTCTGGTCGGTCATGTTCTTGGGCCCGCTGCCGAACGCGGCGTGTAGACCAGGGCGGCCTTATCACCCCGCTTGATAATCCTGGTTTCCGGCGAGCCGATGATGATGCAGGTCGCCATGTCGGCCTTCGCGGCATCGGCGTCGGCCAGTAGAAAAACCTCGATGCGCTCGTCGGGACGGCCGGCGGCACGGCCGAAGATCACCGGTGTGGTGCCGGGCAGGATCGCAGCAAGGCATTCGAAGGCGCGGCCTAGCTGCCAGGGGCGCGCCTTGCTGATCGGGTTATAGAGCGCGATGACGAAGCCGGCGCCGGCTGCCGCCAGCAGTCGCAGCTCGATCAGGTCCCACGGCTTCAGATTGTCGGACAGCGAGATGGCGCAGAAATCATGGCCGAGCGGCGCGCCGATGCGGGCGGCGACGGCGAGCATGGCGGTGATGCCAGGCACGATAGCGATGTCGACCGCGCGCCATTCGGGCGGGCCGGCCTCGATCGCCTCGCAGACGGCCGCGGCCATGGCGAAGACGCCGGGATCGCCGCCCGACACGACGGCGACATGGTGGCCTTCCGCAGCCATCAGCAGCGCGTCCCTGGAACGCGCGAGTTCCTCGCGATTGTCGGAAGCGACGCGGATCTGGTCGGCGCGCAGATCGAGCCGGTCGAGATAGGGCTTGTAGCCATAGAAGAATCTTGCCTCGGCGACGGCGCGGCTTGCCTCCGGCGTCACCTGGTCGGCATTGCCGGGCCCGAGGCCGATGACGGTCAGGCGGCCGCTCATGCTTCGGCTTTCAATGCGCTTGGCCGGCCCGACCAGCCCGCCACCAGCACGATGGCGAAATAGGGCGCCTGGTCGTCTTTTTTGTCGGCAAGCCGCATCGAGACACCGCCCGGCATGGTGCCGCGCTCGACATAGATTGCCCGCGCCAGCTTGTCGGTTGCCTCCAGCGCACGCCTGATCTTGGGCAGGTTGCGCCCGACTTTCATGATCACCGCGGCATCGGTGTCGGCAAGGCGGCGCGTCAGCTCGAATTCGCTCATGGTGCCCGGCAGCACCGTCAGCACATCGTCGCCCTGGACGATCGGCAGGCCGGTCGCCGACCAGCAGCCGGACATGGCGGTAACGCCGGGAATGACCTCGGTCGGAAAGCGGTGCGCCAGCCTGACATGCAGATGCATATAGGAGCCGTAGAAAAGCGGGTCGCCCTCCGAGAGTACCGCGACCATCCTGCCGGCGCTGAGGTGCTCGGCAAGCTTTTCGGCCGATTGCTCATAGAAATTGGTTATCTGCGAGCGGTAATCGCTGTGATCCTTGTCGATTTCGGTCGTCACTGGATAGAGCAGCGGCAGTTCAATCAAATCGGGGCGAAAATGGGTTTCGACGATGGCCCGGGCGTTGCTGTTGTTGCCGCGCTTAGCGAAATGCGCAACAACATCGGCCTCGGCCAGAGCACGCACTGCCTTCAGCGTCAAAAGTTCCGGGTCGCCAGGACCGGTGCCGACGCCGACCAGCCGACCTTTTGCGATCGCATTCATAGGCCCGGCCTCGCCAAAGCGTTGAGTGCGGCGGCGGTCATGGCGCTGCCGCCCAGCCGGCCGTGCACGATGGCGTAAGGCACGCCATAGGAATTTTCGGCCAGCGCATCCTTCGATTCGGCGGCACCGACAAACCCGACCGGCATGCCGATGATCGCCGCCGGCCTTGGCGCGCCGTCGCGCAGCTTTTCCAGCAAATAGAAAAGGGCTGTCGGCGCATTGCCGATGGCGACGACCGAACCGGCCACGCGCTCGCCCCACAGGTCGATCGCCGCGGCCGAGCGGGTGTTGCCGATCTTTTTCGCGATGTCGGCGGTCCGCGGATCGCGCAGCGTACAGATCACCTCGTTGCCGGCCGGAAGCCGGGCGCGCGTGATGCCATGCGAGACCATCTGCGCGTCGCAGAAGATCGGCGCGCCGGCGCCCAGCGCCGTGCGCGCAGCGGCAATGAAATCGCGCGAGAAAACGAAATGCCGCGCAGCCTCGACCTGGCCGCAGGCGTGGATCATGCGGATAGCGACGTCGGCCTCGGCTTCGGAAAAGCGCGACAGGTCGGCCTCGGCGCGGATAATGGCGAAGGAGCGCTCGTAGATCGCCGTGCCATCATGGATGTAGTCGTAGGCGTTCTGGGCGGGCATGCTCATTCCTGTCGGTAGATTTCGGTGATGCCGGCCGCGCCGAGCCTTGCGAGGCAAGCAGCAGCAGTTTCGCCGGGATGTCGTGCGCTGCGGATCGCCGCTGCAATGCGGCCGATGCCGTGCGCAGCGTCGTAGCCCGGCCTGTATCCGGCGGGCAATGCCTTTGCCGTCCCGTCCACGACAAGTCCGGCTCCGTTTTCGCCGCCGACCAGGGTCAGCGCCGCCGGGCCGGGACGGGCGCAGCCCTTGGCACAGCCGGAGATGTGCAATGTGAGCGAGGAATCGAGGAGGTCGCGGTTTTCTGTAGCGATGATCTCGGCGATGTCGCGGGTGGCGATCCGGCCGGAGGCGCAGGCGGGTGCGCCGGGGCAGGCGGCGATCCTGGTGCGCGGATCAGCTGCGTCGGTGACAACGCCGACGGTTGCGGCGGTTTTCTGGAGTGAAAGACATGCGGCTTGGGAGAGGCCAAGCAAAAGCAGCGCGCGACCTGGCGCCAGGCGGATTTCGGTGACGCCGAGGGTGAGGGCGTATTGCGTCAGGCCGATGAGCTTTTGCGCTGGCATACTGCCGAAAGGGAGGCCGATGCCGAGGGCGATTGCGCTGCCGTTGAGAGGGAAGAGGCCAATCGGCGAAGGCGTTGACTCGGACAGTTTAAGGGGCAGGCGATCCTGCACACTCCCCTCTGTCCTGCCGGACATCTCCCCCGCAAGGGGGGAGATCGGCAACTTCACCGCCAGCTCTTCCTCGGCAGAAATTGGCGAAAACCGAGATGAGGGCGCAATCTCCCCCCTTGCGGGGGAGATGTCCGGCAGGACAGAGGGGGGTGCGAAGGAACGCCAGCTTGCCAGAGATCTCAGCTGCCTCTCCGTCAAATCCCGCGCATGAGCATCGCGGCCCTTTTCGGCAATCATCCTGAGAATGGCGATGGCGATGTCACAAGCCGCATCTTGCTCGGCCATAACGAGTAGCATCGCAGTCTGACCGTCGTCAGTGACAGCCACCTGCCACTGCGTTCGCGCACCGGTCCGCATCGCAGCCAGCCTCACATCGGCCGTCACCGCATCCATGGCCAACTGCCCGCCGCCATCGACAACCACCGAAACCTTCGGACCGAGGCGCTGCGCCAGCCCGGCTTCTTCAATCGCAGCACGAATACGCTCAGCCAGCGGACGCGGGTCGGCGATCTCCTGGGGATCCAGCCCGGCCAGCGGGCCGGTCTCGACCGGCACGCCGGTGCGCACCGCGATGCCGAGCGCATCGACCTCCATCGCCAGCAGCCGCGCGCTCTCCGCCGTCAGGCCGCGTATCTGCAGGCTGCCACGCGCGGTCACTTCCATGATGCCGTTGCCATGCCGCAGGGCGGATTCGCCGAGTCCGATCAACGACTTTGGCGACAATCCTCCAGCGACCGGATTGAGCCGCACCAGCAGCCCGTCGCCGGTCTGCATCGGCGCGGACAAAGCAGGGCAGGCGCCGCGTCGGGAGAAGGCGTTCATGCCGCCACTCCAAGCGCCTGGGCTTCGGCAATCAGTGCGGCGAGATCGTCATCGATCGAATTGCGCAGGGGGTGCCAGAGCCCGCGCCGCCGGGCCGAGAGGAAACGCTCGGCAATCACCTTCGCCGCTGCCGGGTTCTCGCGCAGGATGAAGGCGCGGACCAAGGGGTCGCCAAGATAGGCGTCGTGCACGGCCTCGATCAGCGTGCCCGATATGGCATGGGTGGTCTCGGCGAAACCGACAAGCCGGTCGACCGTCTCGGCGAATTCCGAAGCGCCGCGCGGCCCGTGCCGCATCTGGCCGGCGATGAAGCGCGGATTGACGGCGCGCGCCCGCACGACCCGGGATACGGCCTCACCAACCGAGCGCGGCTTCGGCTTTTGCGGGTCCGTAGTGTCGAGCACGATCACGTCAGCGTTTTTGCCGAGCGCGGCAAGTGCTGCCGAAAAGCCGCCGATGAAGGCGACGTCGGCCGAGCCTTCGAGGATGTCGCGGCCGGGGTCGTCGCCGGTATGAACCAGAAGGTCGGCCTCAGCGATGCGGCCCTCAAAAGCGCCGGGCGCCGAAACGCCTTCGCCCTCGGAGCCGCCATAGGCGTGCGAGGTGGCATCGAGGTAGGCGCGACCGATCTCTTCGCGCACGGCCCAGGTGCCGCTCGACAACAAATCCTCGACACCGGCGCCGTAAGTGCCGGGCGAGGTGCCGTATATGCGGGGGCTGATCTTCCCGTCTGCACGGGTTCTCGCCGCCAGCGGGTTTTCCGAATCGTCCTCGTCGCGGGCGGCTACGGCGTTGGCCGCGGCATCGATCAGCGCGATCTGGGTCGGGAACATGTCGCGGAACAGGCCTGATATGCGCCAGGTGACGTCGACGCGCGGGCGGCCGAGCGTTGCCGGCGGCAGCACCTCGATGCCGGTGATGCGTCCGGTGGCGGAATCCCATTGCGGCCGGCAGCCCATCAGCGCCAGGCCTTGCGCGATCTCCTCGCCGCCTGTGCGCAGCGAGGCCGAGCCCCAGAGGTCGATAACCAGCGAGCGCGGCCAGTCGCCACGCGATTGCATGTAGCTGCGGACGACTTCTTCCGCTGCCACCTTGCCCAGATCATAGGCGGTCGGCGTCGGCATGGTGCGCGGGTCGGCGGTAAACAAATTGCGGCCGGTTGGCAGCACATCGCGCCGGCCCCGCGCTGGTGCACCGGCCGGACCGGCGGCGACGTGACGGCCGTCGAGAGCCGCAAGCAGTGCGGCCTTTTCAGCTGCCGCGCTTTGCCGGCGCAACGGATCGGTTTCACCTTCCGGCGAGCGACCGTAAATGTGCAGGCCGTCCTTGATGGCGAAATCCTTGAGATCGCAGAGCCAGGCGTCGATGCGGCGCAAAGCCTCGTCGGCTGCGTCGGTCCTGGCGACGCCCGCCTCAAAGGCGAGCCCGGTCTTTTGCGCGGTTTCGACGATCAGCTTGGCCAGGCGGTCGCGGCGGCGGCGGTCGAGCCCGTCGGCTTGGGCATATTCGTCGACCAGTCGTTCAAGCCTGTGCTGGTTTTCGTCCAGCCCGGCGCCGGTCAGCGGTGGCGGCAGATGGCCAAGCGTGACGGCGGCAATGCGCCGCTTGGCTTGTGCTGCCTCGCCGGGGTTGGAGACGATGAACGGATAAATGACGGGCAGGGCGCCGGTGACGATTTCGGGAAAGCAGTTTTCGCTGAGCGCGACGGTCTTGCCGGGCAGCCATTCCAGCGTGCCGTGGGCGCCGACATGGACAATTGCATGGATGCCGAGCGACTTGCGCAGCCAGAGGCCAAAGGCAACCAGCGCATGCCGCGGCGGCAGCGTCGGGTCGTGATAGTCGGCGCGGCGGTCAACTGAGCGCCCGCGGTCAGGCGCGAGTGTCACGGTGACGTTGCCGAAGGTGGCTGCGCGGAAGGCGAATTTTGCGGCGGCAGGCGCTTGAACACCCCCCTCTGTGCGGGCGGGCCTGTACGGGAGGGCCGGTGGGGGTTTCAACA